>NZ_JAQFWV010000003.1:0-124338 GCF_056175805.1 Halohasta sp. A2
TTACACTGTCGTATTGTTGACCGCTTCGACTTCATATCGACAGAAGGCGTCCAATTGCATACAACTTTCACGGAAACTGGACGGAGAAAGCACCGAGAGTGCGATTAATTAGCGGCGCAACGAGGCACATTGAATATAAACGGTGCAAACCGAAGAATCAGAACATAGGTTGCAGCGAAACCCGCGAGAACGAGTGTTGCAACGAGAATTCCTCGCCGTCTATCTTTTGGTGAGGAAAAGACGTTCATACGGAAACAATCTGCAGTAGGGTGTATTAGTCTTGGTAAACTCCCTCGTCCTACTCACAGCCTTCGTCGACTTCTTGAGGGTAAGCTTTCCCGCTTCAACGACGCGCGTTGTAGGCCCAGCGGTGGGATCGTTGCACCTCAATACGGATGTATTATGACCCGAATACAAGCGTTTTCACCACTGCCGGAACCGTCTCGCCGTGCACAAGTGGTTCACCGATATCGAGATATGCACCGGTTCCAACTACGAGTTCGTCGATCACTGTGAGCGGCCAGTCCGCACAGCGAACACTCAGTAACTGCCCAAGCGCCTTCGCACAGTTCTGCTGGGTGACGACGACAATCGGGACCGATGGGGGATAGGTGTCCTCCAGCGCCGCTGCAAATGACGCTGCAACCTCTTGGAGCCGGTTGTATGAGAGGCCACCAAAGTCGTCGACCGCGATTGCAACGCCGCCGACGTCTCGAACGTCATACCGCTGGGTCGCCTGCGAGAGAACCGTCGAAAACGCCGCGGTGAGTCCGTCATCGTCGACCTTGGCCAGCGAGCCAGCAGAGATCACTGGGAGATTGCGCAGCGGGAGGAGGTCGACATGGATAAACACGGTTCGGCCGCTGAGTTGGGTCGTGTGGGTTCCGGCACCGATGACGGTCGCACGCAGATCCTCCGAGAGCCGTGTTACGGTCAACTCTGCGTCGACAACTGCCTCCGCAAGCGCTTGGGCAAGCAAGGGCCCGAGGTCGTCGAAGACGAACGGATCGGGACCGACTGCCGAATCGATGTACTCGCCAACCAACCGGCCGACACCACCCGTAAAGACGACCGCATCGAGCGACTGGGGCTCATCCGGGAGCGACCCGATCGCCAACTGGAGGGTGAGCCGGTCGTACGGCGGTCCGGCAAGCGAGTCGATCACGAGACTCGCCATCGCAGAGGCAAGCGCGGACAGCGTGTCCGGGTCGACTTGGTCGCCGACCGAGAGACCGAGGCCGTGTGCCTCACTGATCGTGCGGGCTGGATCGGCCAGTTTCGTGAGTGTCCCGTCGGCAACGCCGACTAACCGCCCACCGACGTCGAGACACCGGGTTTCGACCACGGTTTCGGCGTCGAAAATTGCGGTGTTGGTCGTACCGCCGCCGACGTCGACGTTGGCCACGGTCGTCTGAGTCTCGGCTGCGTGGGCGGCCGACCCAGCGCCTTGGCCAGCTAAGATCGCCTCAAGTGCTGCGCCAGCGGTGGCGACGACGAAGCTACCGCTCTCGTCGGCGAGTCGGTGAGCCAGCGGCTCGGCGTTCGCGGTGCGGGCCGTCTCACCGGTGACGATGACCGCACCCGTGTCGATCTCTGCGGGAGCAACGCCGGCTGTATCGAGGTCGTTGGCGATGAGATCGGCGACCGCGTCGACGTCGACGGTTTCGGGGTCGACGAGTGGGGTTTCGTGAACCGGCCCGCGAAAGTGAACCGTCCGATCGCCGATCGCGAGTTTTTCGGTCCCCGAAACGCCGTCGGATTCGACCGCCAGCTCGCTGACGACGACGTGGGTCGTTGTCGTCCCGACGTCGATCCCGACGCTTGTCAGCGTCGACGTGGAATCGGTGGGTGAGTCAGACACCATCGATACCCTGCTTCGGTGTGTGGACCATTAGCCCTTCGCGAACTCGCGGTCTGCAGCCGTAAGGTCGAGACCGCTGGCCTGTTTGTCACACATCTCGGCGATGAGGTCGACGATTTCGGCACCGGCTTCGACCGGTGGCAGCCCGCCGGCATGAATATTGGAGATGACCGTTTTCTTCGCCGTCGGCGTTCCGCGCTCGGGATCGTAGACCATGTACGCGCTCAGACTTTCGGCGGTCGCCAGTCCGGGCCGCTCGCCGATCAAGATCAGACAGCACTCGGCGTCGAGTTCCTCGCCAATGGCGTCCATTACGTCGACTCGACCGTAAGTGACGAAAATTGGCGTTCCAACGTCGAGCCCACGCTGGTCGAGTCCGTCAGTGAGAATCGACAGGAGATCAGGAACGTTTCGCTCGATAGCCGTCGAGCTCAAACCGTCGGCAACGATCAGCTGTACCTGCGGTGCTTGCTGACACGACTCGCGAAGCCGCTCGGCGGTCTCCTCGGAAATCTCTTGGCCCTTATCGGGACGGGCGAGATAGTCGTCTTTGTCTTCGACCAGTGTCTGGATGGCAACGAGCCCCATCTTCTCGACGAGGTCGTCGCTGACGTGACTGTGGACCGCATCACGGGCGACGCCGTGATCCGAGCGGAATTCGAGCAACGTCGACGTTCGCGGTCGCGAACCCGCCCGGCCAACGCCAAGCCGAGAGGGGTTGCGGTCGGCAATGCGGTCGAGGACTGTGTCGTGGTCGTCCGATGAATCGTTAGTTGCCATTGGGTGGCCCCTCAGTGAATATCGTTGGATCGCCCGCTTTCTCCGTGAGTCTGCCCTCGCGCATGATACCCATCTCTTCGAGCCACTGTTCGAAGGCGGCCGCTGGCCGGAGGTCGTGTAATTCCCACAGCGAGGCGGCGTCGTGGTAGCTGTTGGATTGGTAGTTGAGCATCACATCATCGCCCATCGGCACGGTAATGAAGTAGTTCGAGGCCTTCGAGAGCAGCATCGCCAATCGTTCGATATCGTTCTGGTCGGCCTGAATGTGGTTGGTGTAGCAGGCGTCGATGCCCATCGAAATACCGTGCAGTTTCCCCATGAACACGTCTTCGAGCCCGGCGCGAATCACCTGCTTGCCGTCGTACAGGTACTCGGGGCCGATGAAGCCGACAACCGTGTTGACGATGAACGGATCGTACCGCTTGGCGAGGCCGTAACACCGCGCTTCGAGCGTTACTTGGTCGACTCCATGGTGGGCGTCACCCGAGAGTTCGGAGCCTTGGCCGGTCTCGAAGTACATGACGTTCGACCCTGCCGAACTACACTGGTGTTTGCCGAGTTCGTAGGCCTCATCGAGCATTGCGACGTCGACACCGAACTCGTCGTTGCCGGCTTCGGTCCCCGCGAGACTCTGAAAGATCAGGTCAGCGGGCGCACCCTCACGGATGGCATCCATCTGGGTTGTCACATGTGATAGACAACAGTTCTGGGTCGGAATGTCGTACTCGTCGATGATCCCGCGGGTCGCCTCCAGTATCTCGGTCGTCGTTCCGACGGTGTCGGTCACCGGGTTGACGCCGATAACCGCGTCGCCAACGCCGTAGGCGAGTCCCTCGCGGGTCGAATCGAGGATGTTGTCGATATCGTCTGCCGGGTCGTTCGGTTGTAAGCGAAACGAGAGTCGACCGGGCTCGCCGATCGTGTTGTTACAGCGGGCGGTCACCGTGATTTTCGAGGCAACCAACACGAGATCCATATCCGACATTAGCTTGGCGACCGCCGCGATCATCTCGCTCGTCAGACCGGGGCGGATGGCGCTGATGTCCTCGTCGGTCGTCGTGGAGTCGACGAGGAACTCACGGAGTTCACCGACCGTCCAGCCGGCGATTCGCTCGTAGACCGGCTCGCGGACGGCGTCTTGGATCACACGGGTCACTTCGTCGTCTTCGTAGGGGACCACCGGATTCTCTCGGAGTGTTTCGAGTGTGAGATCGCTCAGTGCGTCTTTGGCAGCAACACGTTCGGCATCCGACCGGGCAGCGACACCTGCAAGCTCATCGCCGGTCTTGCGCTCGTTGGCTTTGGCGAGGACTTCTGTCACCGAATCGAACGTCGTTCGCGCGCCACCGATTGCGGAGGTAATTGCCATTCTTTTCCGTATGGTGACTCTTTATCCACTCTCTTCAATATTTGTGGATAGTTACCAAACATCAGTTTTCGCAGAGAAAGTAGAGTTGTTCATTTTGGGTGATCTATTGGAATCTGCGAATAGATCGTTCGTCAAAGCTAATAAAAACTCAAAAGAAATTCGGCATTCCAGTCAATTTCTTTCGAAATTACTTTTTGTTAGAACACGTGGACCGGTAGCCACGCAATAGTTAATCCGGCGTGGTTATTTCTACACAACGATGGAGTACTCGATTATCGGTGGCGGTGTCCAAGCGCTGTCGACGGGGATTTTGCTTCAGTACTTGGGTCACGACACGAAGTTAGTGAGCGAGTCGTTTTCGTACATCGACGGGGCAGACACGCCCACGGTCTCGACGGACTATGCGGCCGCTTCGATACATCCCGTCCATATCGAATCCGAGTATTCGGAGGACGAACTCATCGCTCGTGCGGAGTCGACGTTCAAACCCTTTTATAATATGGACGGAATCCCGGTTCGAAAACACACCCACTTCTACCTCCACGAAGACCCATACGAGGCTACTCATCCCGCTCGGATGGAAATAGAAGACGTGACCGAGTTCGATGGAGACGTACCGTCCCGAGGGGGCAAAGAGGTCCGTGGAGGGTACGTCTGCAAGGAGTATTTCGTCGAAATGCCCGAATACATCCCGCAACTGTACGCCGCGTACACGAATCTCGGGGGGTCGACTGAGAGACGGACGGTGAAACCAGATGAAATAGGCGAGCTGGACGGTGAGGCCGTATTCAACTGCTCCGGCTACGGTAGCCGCGAGTTGTTCGACGACGAGTCGATGAAGGCAATAAAAGGCCATATCCTCCAAGTGCCGTACGATGGAGACGAACCACTTCCGTTCGCATATACGTACACGCCCTCGGGTTCCAGCAACTACGTCTACATGTATCCGAGAAAAGAGACCGTGCTTTTCGGTGGCACCTACCTACGGGGCGACATCGTCGACGGCGAGTGGCGTGGCGAGTCTCCCGAAAACCCGATCGTGGTCGACGGCCAGACGATCCCTGAACGACTGTACACCGTAACGAAAGACGTGATGAACGAGTACGTCGATGTCACCAAAACCGAGTTGAACGTCACGTACGGGTACCGGCCGTACAGAGCCGACGGAATGCGGATCGAGAGAGAGAACCGTGTTATTCACAACTACGGCCACGGCGGCGGTGGTGTGTCGATGTCTTGGTGGTCCGCCTTGAAAGCCGTCCAGCACGTTGCGGACGTGAGCCAAGCGACCCTCCCCGATATCGCCGAGGAGATAGCGCGATCAAGCGCTTGAGTCTCTTGCGCACCGATATGCGGAGAGGGGCCGTCAAAAAAGGGGACGGGACTCAGCCAGCGTACGAACTTTCGCCGACAGTTTCGATGTAGCTTCCGTACCCGACCGAAGATTCGGGTTCGAACGACGTTATCTCTACACGCACCCGTTTTTCGAGAACGTCGTTTGGAGCCGCTTCAACTCGGAGGATCGTGTTTCCGATACGAGCGAGGTATGTCTCGGCGCTCTCGTCGTACTCGGTAACGAAGACCTCAACGGTTTGACCGACCGTGAGCGCAGGCGTCGACGTCCGGAACGACCAGCCAGCGAGATACTTCTTGAGGATGCTCATACGCGAGACACCTCCTCGGATTGGCGATCGATAAGGTACTCACGACCGAAGCCAGTTGCCGCAGCGAAGACGAACACCGCGACGAGAAGCCAACCGTGGAACACGAACGGTACGACGTCGACCGGGTTCACGATCATGCTCTGTTCGAACCAGTCGTACGTTTCCGGAAGTCCCTGAATGGAGGTGTAGCCGACGAGAACGCCACCGGACCACGGGAAAATGTATCCGAGCGCGGAGGTCTGAGCGTCCAGAATGTTCGCACGCCGGTAACCGTTGATGTTGAACCGCTCGCCGAGTTTGGAGATGTACGGACCGATCGCGATCTCTGCCGCGGTGTTGATGGTGATCGCGGCGTTGATCAACGCCGTCGAGCCGACCATCGTGAGCTCTGCGCGCCGAACGTTCGTCGCGAGTTTGTCGAACGACCACTCTAAAAGTGCATCGAACGCACCACCGCGGATCATGATCTGTGCCCCAGCGATGATGAACAACACCAGAATACTCAATGTGAAAAAGCCGGATGCACCGTTGACGAGGCTTCCACCCACGCCGACATCTGCGGTCTCAACGATTTCGAGAAACGGCAGAAACGCCATCGGTTCGGCGAGCGGCGCATCTGCGGGCGCACGAAAGACGAGTATCTCGGAGACCGACGTGAGGCCGAGAAGAATATTCATCACGATTGCAGTAACGATCCCCCACGAGATCGCTTCGATGATGTGACGGCCGGAAACCGCGGTAACAATGACGACACCCATCGACAATAGGTGAATCAAGCCGATCGGCTCGCTGTCTCCGATCAGTATCTCTCGTGCTTCAGCACCGACTTCGAGACCTGGCATTACAGAACTCGCGAGAATGTAGGCGGGGAGTGCAATGCCCGCCGCGATGATGGCATACTTGAACCGGGAGGCAACGACGCCGCCGATATCGGCGTCCTGGGTAACCGCACTCACGATAGTGGTATCACTCACGGGTGCGAGGTTATCACCGAACGCCGCGCCCGATAGAATCGCGCCGAACAGCAGCGTCGGATTCGCGCCGAGGAGGACTCCTGCAGGGAAAAACAGCGCCGCGAACGCGACAGAGGTCCCGTAGCCGGTTCCGATTCCTGTCGCCAACACCGCCGCGAGAATGAATGTCGCAGCCGGAAAGAGCACGGGTCCGACGCCGGTGACGTTTGCGAGCCACACAAGTCCGCCGACGAACTCGCCTGCCTGCATCGTCTCTGCGAACATCCCGGCCCACACCCACGCGACGATTGCTGTCGCAGCAACGGGTTGTGTCATTCCTTCGAAAATGGTACTCGCGTAGTTGCGCCACGAACCCTTCACGAAGAACATCGCGACGATCAGTCCGAGCAACATCCCGAGAACGAGGCCTTCCTCGCTTGACACGCGCCACAGTGCCGTTTGTGCGATCGCCCACACAATGAAAAACAAAAGCGGAATCGCGCTCATCCCTCGACCGCCGTAGAACTCTATTGCGTGGTCGCTTTCGGTTGCTGGGCGGACGAACTCGTCAAGAGAATTCCTCTCTTCGTCTATTCGTTTCCGTTGATTGTCTTCCATTGCACTTCATGACTTTATTACTATATTATAAAAAGCTAACACAGGTATTTTGTCAAATATGCCAGTAAAACAGGCTCGTTGGGCAGCACTTCTTGCAAATTAGGATGGGTGCTCATATACAGCACATCGTGATTTCAGACCGTCGCTTTGATAGCGTGTTTGAGAGCTTGTCGACTGGGTTTTGCAATCACGAGTTTACAGAGCGGCGTCAGTCTACATCGAGGAGCGATTCGAGCACCTAGATCATCCCCCGCTCGTACTACACGCGCCCTAACCGAGTCGATGAGATCTCCACGAACAATGGTTTCAAAGGCAGATGTCGTTTTGACAGCTAGAGTTTTGACAGCTAGAGTTTTGACAGCTAGAGTACTCACCAAGGCGGAGCCCGAACGGGTATATTCGTTGAGACAGTACAGTCGACAACACCTGTTGGAGCGCTCGGTGTGGCCAACTGGCGTCGACTGGTCGAGTCATGATCCCTCCGGAAACCTACCTGCAGTTCCATACAGTCGCCATGCTGCCCCCGATTATCGGACTGGGGTTGCTTTCGTGGCGTCGACCGTCCCGCTACCCCCGGAGCGGAGCGATCAGTGGCGTGGTCTGTATCACACTTCTGGCAGTGATCTACACGCTTCCATGGGACGCGTACCTCATTCGACGCGGCGTCTGGATCTACGGCGAAAACGTGGTTCGCGGTCGGCTTTGGTCGGTGCCGATCGGTGAGGTGCTGTTTTTCGTGCTGCAGCCGCTTTTGACTGCCCTCTGGCTCTCGCGACTCTCGCTTCCGACTTCGCTGGCACTCGGTCGCCCACTCGGTGAACGTGCTGTTGGCGCGCTTGCAGGCGTCGGCATCGGAAGCTGCGGCATCGGGTTGCTGGCGACCGATACAACGCTCTATCTGGGGGCGATCCTTGCGTGGGCGGGTCCGATCCTCGCGATTCAGTGGGCCTTTGGCTGGAAACAGCTCTGGGAGGCCCGCCAGACGGTCGGGGTGGCAATTGCCATTCCAACGGCCTATCTGTGGCTCGTCGACTGGGTAGCAATCTCGCTCGGACTGTGGACGATCTCGCCGCAGTACACCGTTGGGTTCGTGCCGTTCGGCCTGCCGATCGAGGAGGCCGTGTTCTTTCTGGTGACGAATCTGTTCGTCGTCCAGGGACTGGTGCTGTATCAGTGGCTGCTGGCCAACTGGAGGCCCTCGACAGTATGACCACCGACACAACACCGTCCCGAAGCCAGGCGGTTTTCGGGTTCGCGTTCGTCTTCCCGTGGCTCGCCGTTGGTGCAACAATAGCCGCCATACTCGTGTTGGGTGAGCCTCCTCGAGGGACGCAGCTTCTGGTGTTCGGCGCGAGCATCGTCTTTTTCGGGCTCCCGCACGGTGCGGTCGACCATCTCACGCTGCCATGGCACTACGACGAGCCGCTGACCCGGCGGTGGCTGGGGCTCGTCGGTGGGCTGTACCTCGTTGTTGGACTCGCATATGTAGGCCTCTGGTTTCTCGCGCCCGTCGCCGCGTTCGTGGTGTTCATCCTGCTGACGTGGCTCCATTGGGGGGCCGGTGACCTTCATCCGCTCGTCGACTTGGTCGACTCGACCCATCTCCGAACACGGCTGTCGAGAGTGTTGACGGTTGCAGTCCGCGGGTCGCTACCGATGGCCGTTCCGCTCGTGGCGTTTCCTGGCGAGTATCGCTGGGTTGCCGAGCAGCTCGTCGGTCTGTTCGGTACGGTCGACCTCGCCGTGGTTGATCCGCTGTTCGCGGTGACAACGCGAGCGGTCGTCGCCGGAGTCGTCGCCACGCTGATCGTGGCTTCGCTCGCCGTCGGCTATCCTGGCGCTGAGAATCGACGCGCGTGGCTGGTCGACGCGGGCGAATGTCTCCTGCTTAGTGGCTTCTTTCTGGTCGTCCCACCGATTCTCGCGATCGGGGTGTTCTTCTGTTGTTGGCACTCGGTGCGCCACATCGCCCGACTCCTGTTGTTGGACGATGTAACGGCCACCGCACTCTCGACCGGCGGTCTTCGGGGCGCGCTGGCCCGCTTCGGTCGACAGGCCACTCCCATGTCTCTCGGTGCACTCGGTCTCGTTGCTGGGCTGGCGCTTGCGGTTCCGGTCGCCCCGGTCGGCTGGGCCGATCTGTTCGCGATCTACCTAGTCGGCATTGCCGTGCTAACTGCGCCGCACATTATCATCGTCACCTGGCTCGATTTCGCAACCGGACTCTGGGGTCGACCGTCTCCGAGCGATGAGACTGCGTTCAGCCGCCTATTTGATTGACATGTTCTATGCCCTGAAGGGCGGGTTTTAGCCTTGCGTCATTGATAACGCCGCCAGAGAGCCACCGGCTGCAGCCGCCGTCTCCTAACTAGTCTTATCGACAGCATGGAGGCGCTCGGCAAGCAGTTCGATTCCGTCGATCAGTCGTGGGCTCGGTTGATTGAGCAGCGAATCGTCGACGACATGAACGGACGCATCGAGATCCCACCCACGATCCCGAAGGCGGTCGGGCGAGACCCGATCGCCCATCCCGCAGATGTGGAGGACGGCGTGATCGGGATCGGCCGTGACGACGGTCTCGCGGTCGACTTCCTGCGAGCGCTCGCCCGGGTCGACGAACGGGTAGCGACCACCGGCGGCCTCAATCGCGTCGGGCACCCAATTGCCAGCGGCCATCGGCGGCTCGGACCACTCCTCGCAGTAGACGACCGGCCGTTGACGATTGCCATCATTGTCTTTCTGTACACGGTCGACCCGCTCGTCGACCGCCGCCAGTCGACGCTCGGCGTCGGTGCGGAGGTCGGCTCCAGCGTCGGGGCAACCGACGGCCGTCGCTAGCGCTTCGAACCCCGACAGCACATCGGCGAGTCGACTCGGTTCGGCATGATGGACCGAATAGCCACGGTCGACGAGTTCGTCACGGATTTCGGCCTGGAGCGCGTCGTTCGTACAGATCAGATCCGGTGAAAGTTCTTCCAGCTGGTCATACTCCGGGTTCAGCCAGCCGCCGACCACTGGACGGTCGAGTTCACAGTGGGCCGTGACGCCAACGAGACGGTCAGCGAGCCCGAGCGCCGAAAGGGTGGCCGTCGCACTCGGAGCCAACGAGACGATTCGACGCGGAGTCATACCCCGACTTCGGGGCCCACAACCGAAAACCGTCCGATAGTTATCATAATTTTGATGGTAAACTATCAGGGTTGTTCAGCGCAGTTGGGGCGCTCTTCGTGGTGCTCGACCCGATACCAAACTACTTAAGTAATATTCTGTCTTCTTGTTGGCAACGACCGCACCCGTATTTTTATCCAGGGTAACGGGAGCGATGAGTACACAATGAGTGAACGAACGTTTACGACGACTTCCGGCCGCTCGCGGTCCCGACAGCGGCATAACAGAACAGCCTCCGAACAAGAATCCGAGTCCGAATCCGAACGTGATGGACTCGTATGCCCCGAATGTAGTGGTAACGTCATCACTGACGACGAACACGGCGAAACCGTCTGTGACGACTGCGGGCTGGTTATCACCGAGGACTCGGTCGACCGCGGCCCCGAGTGGCGTGCGTTCGACAGCGCCGAAAAAGACCAGAAATCCCGCGTTGGTGCGCCGACCACCAACACGATGCACGACAAGGGTCTGAGCACCAACATCGACTGGCGGAACAAAGACGCCTACGGCCGATCGCTCGGTGCCCGCCAGCGCCAGAAAATGCAGCGGCTCCGCAAATGGAACGAGCGCTTCCGCACCCGTGACTCCAAAGAGCGCAACCTCAAGCAGGCACTCGGCGAGATCGACCGGATGGCCTCGGCGCTCGGCCTGCCGGACAACGTCCGCGAGACTGCCTCCGTGATCTACCGCCGCGCGCTCAACGAGGATCTCCTGCCGGGCCGTTCGATCGAAGGCGTGTCGACCTCGTGTGTGTACGCGGCCGCACGAATGGCAGGCGTCCCCCGAAGCCTCGACGAGATCGCGGACGTCTCCCGCGTCGAGAAAAGCGAGATCGCCCGCACCTACCGCTACGTCGTCCGCGAACTCTCGCTCGAAGTCCGACCGGCTGATCCCGAACAGTACGTCCCACGCTTTGCCTCCTCGTTGGATCTCTCCGAGGAGTCCGAAATGCGCGCCAAACAGCTCCTGAAAAACGCGAAAGAACAGGGCGTCCACAGCGGCAAATCGCCGGTCGGCCTCGCTGCCGCCGCGGTGTATGCGGCCGCACTCCTGACCAACGAGAAAACCACGCAGGCGGCGGTCTCGGAGGTCGCCGACATCTCCGAAGTCACCATCCGAAACCGGTACCACGAGCTGCTCGAAGCCGAAGAAGAGATGCTCGTCTAAGCGGTCGACAACCGCAAGCCATTTTTACTGATTTTTCGACTATCCGTACTGTCGAGTCATTCGGTCAGCGAGTAGCCACTATTACGTCGATACTGTCGACACTGAATCGATGTCCGTATCCAGATTCGAATCGGCTGTCGATTCGTCCTGTGTCTCTTCAGGACGGTACACCGACTCGTTGGTTCGGATTTCGAACCGGGCCCCACCGTCTCGGCCGTCGGTTGCGCGAATCGTCCAGCCGTGGGCGTCGACGATCTCCGAGACGATGCTGAGCCCGAAGCCCGTCCCATTTCGGGAGGTCGTATAGCCCGACTCGAAGACCGTGGCGTGGGCCTCCTCGGGAATGCCCGCACCATCGTCTTCGATGTAAAACCCAGCACCGGTATCGAGCGGTCCGACCGAGATGGTGACCGTTTTGCCACCGTGTTCAACGGCATTTCGAAATAGGTTCTCGAACAGTTGTCGGAGGCGGTCGGGATCGGCCTCGACTGTCAGATCGTCGTCGACGATGAGTTCGGCTTGGCCCACGTCGACCATCGCCCAGCACGAGCGGGCGATTTCGCTGAGCGAAACGGGCTCGGTTTCGTCGATGGGCTGGCCCTGGCGGGCCAACGCGAGCAGGTCCTCGATGAGCGTCTCCATCCGATCGAGGGCGGTTTTGACGGTTTCGAGCGGCTGGCTGTCGCCGGTTTCGCGGCTCAGATCGATGTTGCCTTGGGCGATGTTGAGCGGGTTGCGCAGGTCGTGCGAAACCATGCCAGTGAACTGCTCCAGACGGCTGTTTTGGTACTCGAGTTCGAGTCTGTACTGCTCCTGTTCGGTTACGTCTTTCAGTGTGACGAGCTGACCGAGCCGGGCGTGGCTGGTCGCGAACTGGTTCGACAGTACGCTGTAGTATCGCCGTTGGCCAGCTACCATCCGTTCGAGCGGTGTGCCAGTTGCCAAATAGGTGGTGACTTCCGGGAGAACCGTCGACAACTCCGCGTCGACAGCCCCATCGAGTTCGGAAAACAGGTCGCGGGCGCTCGAATTGAAATCCCGGATGTGGTCCTCGTCGTCGAGAACAATCACCGGGTCGTCGTACTGGCCGGCCAGCTGGATCGTCTGGAACCGATCCGTGTAGATGAATAGCGTTCCGACCGCGAACGCGGCGACGCCGAGCGACGAGTAGCCGATGTCGAGAAACCGCGGGCTGGCCGTCCCGACGATATCCAACGCGACCGGCAGCCCCGTGAGCCCGACGAGAACGATGAACGGTTTGGTGTCGTAGTCGACCTTGGCGAACAGTTCGAACAGCATGAACATCCCGACCAGCGCCAGCGAGTAGGCCAACCCCATCGCCACCCAGTGGAGCACGCCATGATCGATGAAGAGGTGTGGAAACGGCGTCGTCACGAACTCGGCCGAAAAGTACAGCCCGTGGAGCGGGTTGGTGAGTTTGATCGCGACGATCACGAGATAGACGCTGACCGCGAGCCGCCGATAGGTCGTATTTCGGTGGAGCGTCCGGCCGCTGTAGGCCGAACACAAGTAGAGCCACGGCCCGACCGTGCTCAGACCGACGATGAGGCCCGCCATATAGCTCGCATACTTGAGCGAGGTCGACGGGGCAGCGAGATAGCCGACGTGGAACGTCGCCCAGAGCCCACTCGTGACGAGCAACGCAACGAGCCCACGGCGTGTGTCCGTATTCGTGATCTCGGTCGCCCGGCCGAGGCTCGCAAAGCAGGCAATCGCGGCGGCTCCGAAAACAACCAGATAGATCGATAACAGCGAGACAGACCCCTGAAGACCAGTCGAGACAACCGAGGTGATCTCGGCAGCGTGTTCCACACTCATAGTATCGATAACACGTACCGTATTCATACAGTACTGCGCAGGTTCACGAAGAACGAAGACATTCGGACACATAAGTACGTCCACTTCGCATCAGCGCCGTGGACCGAGTGCCAGAACTAGCCGCCGAGCGTGAGAACGCCGAGTCCAACGGCCGCGGCGAGCCCCACCAAGACGCTGCTCCACAGCGTGACCGCACGCGAGAACGGTTTCGGGCCGGCCGTCGACAGACCGACCTTGACGACGATACTAGCGGCAGTCGCGAGCAAAATCGCCACAACGGCCTCTGGGCCATCGATGGTACCCGACCGAAACAGCAACACGGTCGACGTCGTCACGCCGGCCGACGAGACCAGCCCGGAAACCAGCGCGCTGACGTAGAGCCCCGCGGTGCCGAACTCGGTCTGGGCGACCGAACTCCCGGCGAGAATAACGAGGAACACCGAGCCGAACGCGAGCGCGTTCCGGAGCGAAAACGGGCTGGCGAACTCCATGTCGACCTGTTGGCTCCAGTCGGCGATGAACCACGCGATGACGAAGCTTCCGAGCACGATCACGCCCAATGGGGCGACAACGGTGTAGAGAACGGCACCGGCCGAGAGCGTAAAGACGACCGCAATGGCGAGATTTCGGAGCGCCATTGCGGCGTTGGACAGCAACACCGCCGCGACGCCGTACTGGACGGCCTCGGCGTCCTGTTGGACGTGATCGAGCATCGCGCCGACGACCGCCGCCGACGAGGCTAACCCCCCGAAAAAGCCCGTGACAGCGATACCTCGTCCGCCGTAGCTCCGAACCAGCGCGTAGTTGACCATGCCAATGGCTGCCACTGTGACGACCATCAGCCAGGCGATCCGGGGCTCGAACGGAACCGGACCAACCTCGATAACGCCGTACGGAAGCAGCGGGTAGACGACGAACGCGAGGATAGCAAACTCGATGGCCGACTGGAGCTCGATGCGTGAGAGTCCGCCGGCCAGATCGTGAAGCTCGCGTTTGAGCACGAGCAGCGTCGACGAGACGACCGCCACCGTGACGCCTTCGAGCACGAAGCCGGCCGCAACGAGAATGCCAACCCCGTAGGCGACCAGCAGCGAGACCGCGGTCGTCAGCGAGAGCGACTCGGTTTCGCTGGCCGACCGAAGCCCTTCGATGCCCAGCAAGAACCCCTGAGAGATGACGAACAGCCCGCCGACACCGATCAGAATCCCGCCGTACTCGGTCGACTGGGCGACGATCGTGAACACCGCACCCAGCAGGCAGGTCAACGAAAACGTGCGGATGCCCGCGGGCTTTTCGGACCACTCGCGTTCCAGACCGAGAAACAGCCCAAGCACCGCCGCGATAATGAGCTGGAACACTGGTTCGTCGAACGAGAGCCCGAAGAACGCCCCCGTTTGAAGTGCCGCGGACCACGTCTCGGGCTGGAGACTGACCGCAGAAAGCGGTTGTGCATCGATGACGACGTGACCCATTCGTCGACCATTGATCTGCGCGGTGTTTAAGACTCCGCCGACTGAGCGGCGCAGTGAACGGGTCGACGGTGGCTGAGTCGACATGCTTTTTTCAGCGCCCAGAGATGAGTACCTATGTCACTTCAACGGACGATCCGTCGACACCCGATCTGGGTGCTCGTCGGCGTTGCCCTCCTCGGTGCGGTGGCCTATGTCGTAAGTTCGTTCATCGGAACGCTCGTCTTTGGGCTGTTTATATACTACTCGACGCGCCCCGTCTACAACCGCATCGAACGCCGGGTTGGCGAGCCGAGCATCGCCGCAGGCATCTCGATTTTTGCGCTGGCGCTGCCCGCGCTGGCGCTCGTGACCTACGCGTTGTTGATCGTCTTCGGCGAACTCAACGAAGTGACGCGGTCGACCGCGCTCGATCCGGCGGATTTCGGCATCGATCCGGCGCTGTTCGAGCAGCTGAGCGATCCGACCAGCCTGCTATCGCTCGAACCCAGACAGTTCCTGAACGCCGACCTGCTCGGCTCGGCGATCGGATCTGTGACCTCGGCGGTCGAGACGCTGACGGTAGTTGCGATCGTGCTTATCAACCTCTTTGCGATGGTCGCGCTGGCGTTCTACCTGCTTCGGGACGACCACCGAATGTCAGCGTGGCTGTTGGACGCCTTCGGTGAGAAGGGCTCGCTGTTTCGAGCGTACTTCGTCGCGGTCGACCGAGATCTCAGAGACATCTTCTTCGGTAACATCCTCAACGCCGTGTTCGCCGGGACGATCGCGGTGATCACCTACTCGCTGTTGAACGTTCTCGCCCCGGAGGCAGTAGCGATCCCGGCGGCAGCGCTCATCGGCCTCTTGACTGGGGTTGCCAGCCTCATTCCGGTCGTGGGAATGAAGCTCATCTACGTGCCGGTCGCGATCTACATGACCGCCGAAGCGGTCCGGACCGGCGGCATCGAGTCGTTGTGGTTCGTCGGGCTGTTCGTCATCGTCTCGCTGGTTATCGTCGACACGATTCCTGACCTCGTGTTGCGTCCCTACGTCTCGGGACGGAACGTCCACGTCGGCGCGCTTATGCTGGCGTACACGCTCGGCCCGCTGCTGTTCGGCTGGTACGGGCTGTTTCTGATGCCGATTCTGTTGGTGTTGGTGATCCAATTCGCCAGAATCGTCTTGCCGGAACTACTCTCCGAGGATCAGTCCACCGCAGTTCCATTCATCGGGGCTCCGGTTGGAACCGCAGGCCACCGACCACCTGGTGGGTCCACTGCTTCCGGGTCGACCGACTCGACACCGCCGGTCGACTCGACATCATCGACCGCTCGTGGCGAGTCTACGACTGCAACGGAGTCACAGCAATCAACAGAAAAATCGACTGAATCAACAGAATAGGTGGTCTCAGGCCGGGAGATACTGCTTTTCCCAGTCCGAGCGGGCGTCGATCTCGCGACGGCCGCGACGGGTCATCGTGTAGAAGTTGGTTCGACGGTCGCGCTGGCCCTTCTCGACGAGCCCTTTGTCGACGAGCGTATCGAGATTCGGATAGAGCCGCCCGTGGTGAATCTCTTTTTCGTAATACTCCTCGAGCTCCTCTTTGATTGCTAATCCGTGAGGGTCGTCCAGCCCGGCAATCACGTACAGCAGGTCACGTTGGAATCCTGTTAGGTCGTACATCGGTAATGTCCAGTTGCAGGTTATTCTCTAAAATAAATAAATATACCGACCTATTACTGAAATCAACGACCAGATCGGGCTTCTTGGCTGCTTTTGCCTTGGTACCTATCGCATCGTTCTCGTATCAGATTGGTAGGTGTCCGGAGCTCTGTTGGCACCGACAGCTATGGCTGACAATCATTTATCAGGGTACAGTCCGTTAGTAGGTGTATGCCCGAAGAGGTCCTGTTCAAATCCGAGTCGACACAGTCGCGCGAAGAGATCGCTGTCTACCTGCGTGCAGTAGCCGACAAACTCTCGGCTGGCGAGGCGGTCACGCTATCGGCAGGCGACGAGAGCCACACCGTTGAAATCCCCGACCAACCCACGTTCGAAGTAAAAGCCGAACGGGAAACCGACAGCAGTGGAGCCAACGCCGAGCGTTCGCTCGAACTCGAAATCGAGTGGGACGAAGACGGCTCGACGGGACAGACGGGCGGCTCGCTCAGTATCGAGTAACCAGTTCAGACAGCTTCGCTATATCGTTTGGTTTCGTCAAAAGGGGAACGTAAGCGACGCGAAAAATGCGCGCCTTCGTTCCGTTGTGGTCCCCGCTGACGCTTCGGCCCTCCAAAGCGAAGCGTCGACTGTAACACGAATCCCCTGTGTATTAAACATATCCATATGGCTATCAAATGTGATTGTAGGCAGCTGTCGAACCGAACGGGTTCGAGCCGTCGCACGAATGACTTTTCGGCCTGCCATCCGAACGCCGTGGTATGAAAATCCGGGGAACACGCCAGTGTCGATCGTGTGATACCCAGTGGTCCTACTACGAGACGGGGAGCATCTCCTGTCCGAGTTGTGGCTCGGTCCGAAGCGTCGGCGTCGACGAGGCGCGTCGTCAGCACACCGACAGCCCCATCGAACTCGATCTCACGCCGATTCGCCACCGGTTGGGGTCCGAATCGATCGAGGATGTCGTCGCCGACTTGAAAGCCATACTGCGGAGCTACACGCGCAAACGTGGATTTATTACTGGTGGTGAGCTCCGCGAGCTTGACGATACGTATCTCCTGGCTCGAGAGCTCCTGCATGCCGCCGATTTGGTCGCCCGTGGTCGCGAGTCGACCGAAGCCGAGGAACTCTACGTCCTCTCAGTGGTCCGCCACGCCGAAGACGGCGAGTGGCCACCCGAACCCGAGCTCCCGGACTCACTGGCACCTGCCAGAGGGATGGCAGTCGTCGAGAGCGTCGAGGCCTACCGACGGGACCTTCGAACCTGGCTCGACGAGCACCCGGATTCGGAGGCTACTAAGGCGCTGGGTTCGCTCCGAGACCAGTGCAAGCGCGCCGAAGCCCTCCAAGGTGAGATACCGCCTGAGACGACCGCGGAGCTCGTTTCGTCGACCCGCGAGATCGGCCAGTATCTCCGGACGGGAGACGTCGACGCGCTGGCGTCGGCTCGTGATCGACTCCAACGGTTGGGGTAGTCCGTCGACACCGACGGCGACGGCGACAGTGACGGCCTGATCGATACCGACGGCGAAAACACCAAACCAGTCGACAGTCATCTGTGAGAATATGCCAGAGCCGTTCGATATCCACGACCATCGACACGAGATGAAGCAGTTGAAGCACACGGGGGAAACGGGGCTGTACGACAATCGGAAGGACGTGACGTGTCCGGTCTGTAGTACGGTGTTCGACCGGCTCTTTGTAACAAAACAACGTGGAACAACGTTCCCCGAAAACGACGGTGCGAGCTTTTGTCTTTTGAACCAGGACGACGCGCTCTACCTGTTCCGACACTGAACCTGGTGTCTATGGGAGTTCGACGTCGACGTCTGCCTGTTCGCTGGCGGCTTTGACCGTATTATACAGGAGCATCGCCCGAGTCATCGGGCCAACACCGCCGGGAACCGGCGTGATCGCGCCCGCGACTGCTTTGGCGCTCTCGTAGTCGACGTCGCCGACCAGTTTGTAACCCTTCTCGGTGTCCGCATCGACACGATTCACGCCCACGTCGATCACCGTTGCGCCCTCTTTGATCATCGAGCCATCGATGAACTCGGGAACGCCCGCAGCAGCAACGACGATGTCTGCGTCGCCCGTTTTGGCTGCGAGATCGCCCGTTCGGGAGTGACAGATCGTCGTTGTCGCGTTACCCTGTGGGGCCTTCTGGATCAGGAGGTTCGCCAGCGGTTTGCCGACGATGTCCGACCGCCCGACGACCACGGCGTCTGCGCCTTCGGTTTCGATCTCGTAGTACTCTAGGAGCTTCTGGACGCCGTGAGGGGTACAGGGTTTGAATCGGGCGTCGCCAGCGACGAGTCGACCCACGTTCTCGGGGTGGAAACCGTCGACGTCTTTGGCGGGATCGATAGCCCGAATGACCTCACGTTTGTCGACGTGATCCGGCACCGGCAACTGGACGAGGATACCGTGAACTTCAGGGTCGTTGTTGAGGTCATCGATGGTCTCAAAGAGTTCTTCGGCGGGAGCCTCGGGATCGATCTCGACGTGAATGCCATTGATGCCGACCTCCTCGCAGTCGCGCTGTTTCATCGAGACGTAGGTCTCGCTGGCGGCGTCGTCGCTCATCAGGACGGTCGCGAGGCCGGGAGTAACGCCTGCGTCGACGAGGGTGTCGACGCAGCCGGTGATTTCGCCTCGGATATCACTTGCGACGGCTTTGCCGTCGATAATCTGGGTCATTAGCCTAACACGGGGAGGCAATCAGCAAAAGGATTCGGAAGCAGCGACAGCGACGTTACTCGTAGAGCGGGTGCTCGTCGCAGAGTTCGTCGACGCGTGCCGCGACTTCTGCGATCACGCCTTCGTCGTCGTGATTGTCGACGACTCTGTAGATCAGATCGCCGACCTCGGCGATGTCTTCTTCGTCGAAGCCGCGCGTAGTGAGCGCGGGCGTCCCGGCGCGAATCCCGCTGGGGTTGAACGGCGAGCGCGTCTCGCCCGGAACCGTGTTCGCGTTAAGCACGATTCCGGCTTCGGCGAGGGCGTCCTCGGCATCACCGCCCGGCAAGTCCGGATGCGACTCGCGAAGGTCGACCAGGACGAGGTGTGTGTCGGTACCGCCCGAAACGACCTCGAAGCCGTGGTCCGCAAAGGTCTCGGCGAGGACTTCGGCGTTGTCGACGACCTCCTGGGCATATTCCTCGAACGCCGGTTCGAGCGCCTCGCCGAAGCCGACTGCTTTCCCGGCAATGTTGTGCATCAGCGGGCCACCCTGACCGCCGGGGAAGACGGCGTTATCGATGTCGTCGGCGTGTTCCTCGCTGGTCATCACGATGCCACCACGGCCAGCGCGGATCGTTTTGTGGGTCGACCCTGTCACGAAGTCGGCGATGCCGACCGGCGAGGCGTGAACGCCCGCAGCGACGAGGCCGGTAATATGTGCAATATCGGCGAGATGGTAGGCCCCCACGTCGTCGGCGACGTCCTGAATGGTCTGCCATTCAACCTCGCGTGGGTACGCGGAGTAACCCGAGACGATCATATCGGGCTCGAATTCGGCGGCCATCTCGGCGAGGCCCTCGTAGTCGACGTAGCCGGTTTCGGGGTCGACTTCGTACTGTTCGACGTCGTAGAACTGGCCGACGAAGTTGGCGGGATGGCCGTGGCTGAGGTGGCCGCCGTGGGTCAGATCGAGAGAAAGGATCTTGTCGCCGGGTTCGAGCGTCGCGAAGTAGACCGACTGATTCGCTTGGGTGCCGGAATGGGGCTGGACGTTGACGTGTTCGGCTCCCCAGAGCTTTTTGGCGCGGTCGATGGCCAGTTGTTCGATGTCGTCGGCGTACTCACACCCCGCATAATAGCGCTTGCCGGGATAGCCTTCGGCGTACTTGTTGGTGAGTGCGCTGCCTTGGGCTTCGAGGACGGCCTTGCTGACGTGGTTTTCGCTGGCGATCATTGCCAGTGTGCCTTCTTGTCGAGAATCCTCGCCTTCGAGGGCGTCTGCGACCGCCGGGTCGACCGACCGCACCTGCTCGTAGTTCATACTCAAAACGGGGCCGCTCATCCCAATAAGTGGTTCGTTAGGCCGCGGCTAACTGGTCGAACTGTGCGGCGGCCGTACGGGTGCCTTTGGCGATCACGATGTCGCCGCCGCGGAGGTCGGCGTCGGCATCCGCCACCAGAATCCAGCCGTCGCCGGGTCGACGGATCGCAATCACGGACATCGTCACATCAGCGTCGGGAACTCCCTCAGTGACCGAAGTGCCATCGAGCTCGCTTCCGGTCGCAACCGCCGCGCGAGTGATGATCTCGTCGCTCTCTTGGACCGCGAGTTGGACCACCGGGTGGACTTCGATATCCCGGAGGACGCCTTCGCTGATGTCGAGGGCAGCATCGCTGATGACTTCGGTGCTGGTGCCGAGATGGATCAGGCCGCGAAGCGTGACCGGATCCTCGGCGTCGGCCGCGGCCTGCAGTACCCATGCCTCGAACCGCGACTCAAGCGAGTCGACCTCGACCTCCAGGTTACTCACCTCCTCGGCGAGTTCGGCGTCGTCGAACAGCACGCTGCTGTAGGCCAGATCGACCGCCAGCTCCGAGAGGTTCTTCATGTGGAGGATGGTGTCGACCGCGCGTTCGAGATCCTCGATCCTAGCGACCTCGGGAAGCTGTGGGTCGTAGGCGGTCGCCGAGAGCGTCTCATAGACATCGCCGATCTCTGATTCGGGGCCGCGGAGAAAGGCGATGTCTGCACCCTGAATATCGGTGGTGGGGCCGGGATTCAAGAGCCACTGTTCGCCGCGCCTGAGGGCGATTACTCGAACGCCGGTTTCGGATTCGAGATCGATCTCGCCGAGCGTGCGGCCAGCGTACACCGACTCCTCGTCGACGACGCCACGGACGAGCGTTTCGACCGCTTCGGGAAGCGCCGCCCGCATGGCGTCCGGAAGGCCGATGTCTTCGAGGACGATCTTGGCGATATCGCCCGCCGCATCGCTGATCTGGTCGGTCGCGGTGACGATACTGAGGACGGGCGCAAGCGCCTCTGCATCCGAGGGGCTCCGGGCGGCCATCAGCAGGCTCATTTGGGCGCGGATTTCGAGGACATCCATCTTGCCTTCGAGCCGTAACACTTCGGTAGCGAGCTCGTCGCTGCGGTGGAGCACTGCCGAGTAGGCGAGATCGATCAGCAGCTCGGCGGTGTCTTTCATCTCGACGAGCAGATCCTTGACGCTGACCGGTTCGTACTCGACCGGCGTCGACGATGCCTCGCCCACTGGCAGATCCATACTAGGTCCAGTTGTGCCGACTACAAAAGGGTTCACCGGCCGGTTCGAACCACGAGCGACTACGAACAGTACCGATTCTCGTACTCTCTGATTGCGGTGTCCGTCCCAACGATGATGGCCTCGTCACCTTCGGCGAAGCGGAACGTCTCGGGATCGAACTCGGTGATCGTCTCTCCATTGCGCTGGATACCGATCACCGTACACTCTGTCTCTGTTCGCACCTGTTCGTCGACGAGTGTACTCCCAGCTAGCTCGCCCGTAGGGAGTCGAACCACGCTGAGCTGTGTGCCGTAGGCCAGCACCTCCTCGTCTTCGAACACCGTAGAGGCCAGCATTCGTCCGCTGACGGTGGCCAACGACTGAACGTACGTTGCGCCCGCCCGGTAGAGTTTCTCGACGTTTTCTTGCTCGTTAGCCCGCACGAGGATGTCGAGCTCCGGATTCAGTTCACGAGCGATGAGTGTCGCGAAGATCGCGGTCGTATCGTCTCCCACAGTCAAAATGAGTGCGCTGCTGTCGTCGATTCCTGCGGCATCCAGCACCGCCGGATCGCGGGCATCACCCACGACGTCGACCGCGTTCTTTGCATCAATATCCAACACAGAGAGCTGTGAGTCGGCGGCCGTCAGCTCGTCGGCTGCTGCTTGGCCAGCATCCCCGTACCCCGCAAGAACGATTCTCTGCGGGGCGATTTCCCGAACCGTCGCGGCCGTCGCCTCACGGAGTGCATCGACCTGGCTTTGCTCACCGGCGACGAGTAGCCGGCTGCCGGAGTTGAGTCGTTGGTTCGGGTCGACCGGTGTCTCGAAGCTCCCGTCGACCCACATTCCGATGACGTTGACACCGAACTGCTCGCGGAGGGCAGCCTCCCTAAACCGACGGTTGGAAAAGTCGCTGTCCGCCTCAACCGTGAGTTCGACCAGTTCGACAGTCTCGCTGATCGGAACCCCCTCTTCGATATCGGTCGTTATCGTCGCGGGAACCTGTGCCGCGAGGCTCTCGCCCAGCAACTGCCGGGGCGACAGCACCTCGTCAGCACCGGCCACGTACTGATAGCGACTGAGCTCCGAATCGCTGACGAGCGTGATGATTCGGACCTCGGCGTCCGAAGCTCGCACCGACAGCGCAATGCTTGCGTTCGTATCGTCGGCCACATCCGCGACAACGGCGACCGCCCGGTCGATCCCGACGTTCGCCAGCAGCTCGGTCGACTCCGGATCGCCGTGGACCACCTGGTATCCTGCCTTATGAAGTTTGTTCGCGGTCTCGATATCCGGCTCGATCAGCACGTAGGGCTGGTCTCTGGCGTCGAGCTCGTTTATAAAGGCGTCCGTTCGGGGTGTGTGCGCACAGATGATAACGTGAGAATCACTCTTCGGGGCAGTCTCCGGGACGGTCGGCGAGAGGGTGTTGCGGAGCCACGGTACTGCGAAGATGTCGACGGCAGTCAGAATGAGTCCGATCCCGGCGAACTGCATGAGGATCACCAAGAGATTCATTTCAGGTGTTTGCCACGGTGCGTCCTCACCGTAGCCGGTGGTGGTGAAACTCTGAATCACGACTCCGAGCGAGCGAAACAGTGGCTGGGGTCGACCCTCTAAGAACGTCATGCCAGCGTTGTAGAGTACGGTGAACAGGAGGGTCGTCGCAACCACTAACCCCACATAGTAGCCAGTTCGGCGGGTGGGAAACCGCATACAGTAGTATCTCGCCGCGGGCTGTTAAACAGGTGTGCGCCGTACTGCACCGAAGCAGATAACCTGCGGCAGTCGGATTCGGCTATATGGAGTATCACGAGGCGGCAAATTTTTGTTTCGATCTCCGCAGATTTGCGGTCCGCCCCGGTATCGACGGCATCGCAGCCCTGCGAAGCGAACTCGGTGAGCCCGCCAGCGAACTCCCGTTCGTCCAGATTGCGGGCTCGAACGGCAAGGGAAGCACAGCGAAGATGGTCGAATCTATTCTCAGGGAAAGCGGGCTGTCTGTCGGGCTCTACAGCTCGCCACACCTGGTTTCGCTCGACGAACGAATACAGGTCGACGGCCGCCCGATCACCGCGTCGGCGATCACCGACTTTATCGAGCGAACCAAACCCTGGCTGGTCGACCGCGCCGCCGAGGGTAACCCGCTCACGTTTTTCGAGGTCGTCACGATGATGGGTATCTGGTATTTCGACCGCGAGGACGTCGACGTGGCGGTGCTCGAAGTCGGTCTCGGCGGCGAGTTCGACGCGACGAGCGTGGTCGACCCGGTTGCCAGCTGTGTGACGACGGTCACGCTCGAACACACCGACGTGCTCGGCGATACGATCGAAGCAATCGCGACGACAAAAGCCAAAGTCGCACCCAGCGGTGAGACTCCGCTCGTCACGGGCGCGACCGGTGAGGCCCGCCACGCTGTTCGCGCCGAGGCTGGTGAGGTCCTCACGGTTGGCACGGCCAGCGACACCGAGCCCAGCGGCTGCACGGTTCGCTACGAGGGCCGGGTCAACCACACCGAGGCCAGCGCGCGGATCGAACTCCCGACCGTCGACCGTGGGCCGTGGCCCGCGCTCGACACCAGTGAACTCGACGTTAGGCTCGCGCTACTCGGCGAGCATCAGGCGCTCAACGCCGGGATCGCCACGATGCTCGCAGGACAGGTCGTTGGCTCGCTCGAAGACGAATACAGCGAGACAGTCGACTTCGATGCCACGACGATCGGCCGTGGGCTCCGCAACGCCCACTGGCCGGGGCGCTTCGAGGTCATACGCGAAGCTCCCCTGATCGTCCTCGACGGTGCTCACAACCCCGAGGCGACCGGGACGCTCGCCGAAACGCTGTCGACGTTCGACTACGACGACCTGCATCTCGTCTTCGGGGCGATGCACGACAAATCCCACGGGGAGATGGCTGAAACGCTGCCGACCCCCGATTCGGTCATCACGTGCCGACCGAATCTCGACCGCGCGGAGGATCCGACGGTTCTCGCCCGTGTGTTCGAAACCGCAGGCGCTGACGACGTGACTGCGGGCTCGTCGGTTGCCGAGGCAGTTACCGAGGCCCGAGAGCGTGCCGGTCCCGACGACTGTCTCCTTGTGACTGGCTCGCTGTTCGCGGTCGGCGAGGCCCGGACGACGATGACACGGCGGGCGATCCCAAAACGTGTCGACGACAGCCAGCAAGCCAGAACGGTGTTGTCGAAGGCTCATGTGACCGATTGGGAGATCGACATCGAGGCCGAGCGGGCGGTCCACCGCGTCGTCTCAATGCAGGTTGAAGGTCGACAGGCCACAATTCTCGATCGCGAACTCCGCTCGCTCGGTGGGAGCTGTGGCAGCTCTGGGGTCACTGCGGCGGGCGAACTCCACGATGTCGTGCTGATGGGAACGGTCGCTCAGTTCCGCCAGTTGACGGCCACACTCATGGGCCAACCGTTCGGCCTTCCGGCGATTGCCGCCAAGATCCGTCGCCAGGTCGGCCTTATAACTGATGCCGACGACGAAACAACCCCCCAGTATCCGTGGGACGAGGGGACCGCCGTCATGGGAATTCTCAACGTTACGCCCGACAGCTTCCACGACGGCGGGGATTTTTTCGACCGCGAGGCCGCAATCGAGGGCGCCAAAGCCCTCGTCGACGAGGGTGCAGACCTTATCGACATCGGCGGCGAAAGCACCCGTCCTGGGGCCGATCCAGTGACTGTCGCCGAGGAGATCGACCGCATTGTTCCGGTCATCGAGGCCGTCTCCGAACTCGACGTCCGGATCTCGGTCGACACCCGTAAAGCCGCGGTCGCCGAGGCCGCCCTCGACGCTGGAGCGGATATCCTCAACGACGTCGCTGGGCTCGAAGACCCTGCAATGCGATTTTTGGCCGCCAACCGCGAGGTGCCGGTGATCGTCATGCACTCGATTGATACGCCGGTCGTTCCCGACCGAGACGTCGACTACGAGGACGTGGTCGAAGACGTGATTCGCGCGCTCAACGAGCGTGTGTTGCTCGCCGAAAAAGCCGGACTCCCCCGTGAACGGATCATCGTCGACCCCGGCCTCGGCTTCGGTAAAACGGCTCCCGAAAGCTTCGAACTCCTGGGGCGACTCGACGAGTTCCGAGCACTGGGCTGTCCGATTTTGGTGGGCCACTCCCACAAGTCGATGTTCGATCATATCGACCGCGCGCCCGACGATAGACGCGAGGCGACCGTCGCGGCGACTGCGCTGGCCGCCGATCGTGGTGCTGACATCGTCCGCGTTCACGACGTTGCAGAGAATCGGGCCGCCGTTGACGTCCAGCAGGCGGTCAATACTGGCGATACAGCCACTGACCGAGAGTGAACCGCAACCACCAAGCGGTCGACACGGAAATCGAGGGTATGTACGAGGCGGTCGTCGCCCATCCCATGGGAACGAGCACCGTCAGTCGATACGCCAAAACGGCCGCAAGCTACGGCTACGACGGACTTGTCGTTCGAACACGGGAAGCCGACTACGACGCCGCAGCCATTGGTGATCGCTACGAGATCGACATCGTCGACGCGGTCGAGATCGAGGCAGACACCCCCGATAGTGTCTCCGGCTCGGTCGGCAACTTTCGCGCGAAATGTACCCTACTGTTGGTGCGTGGCGGCACGAACGCGCTCGATCGGTACGCTGTTGAAACCGATCGTGTCGACGTACTCACGCGCCCAATGGCCGAATCGGGTGACTTCAATCACGTGCTCGCGAAAGCAGCTACCACCCACGGCGTCCGCGTCGAGTTCGATTTCGGTCCCGTTCTGCGATCCAGTGGCGGCCAGCGCGTCAAGGCACTGCGCGGACTCCGCAAACTCCGTGAACTCGTCGAGCAGTACAACACCCCATACGTCGTCAGTTCGAGCCCGACCACGCATCTATGGCTTCGGTCTCCACGAGAGCTGGTTGCCGTCGGCGAACAGATCGGCTTTTCGGCCGAGCAGGTCGAACGCGGCCTCGAAGAGTGGGGCAGACTTGCGAACCGCAACAGACACCGAGCCAGCGACGTGTTCGTCGAGCCGGGCGTTACACGCGGCCGATATGAAAAGACGGACGACGAGCACTCACGTGAATAAATTGTTATGAAGCACCTACCAAAGCACATTCGTCCACGATGGCGATATCTGGCGGTTGAGATCGAGTCGACACCCGATGCTGAGATCGACCGTGGGACGTTCCAGCGGGAGTTGTGGTACGCTGCCGGAAACCTCCTGGGTGATTCGGGAAGTGCCGATGCCGATCTGACGGTCTATGGCTTCTCGTTTGACGAGGGGATCGGCGAGACGATCATCCGGGTACGCCGGGGGGAAACCGATCCTGCACGTGCAGCACTGGCCTGTCTCACTGCCGTCGACGGCGAGCCGGTCGGGGTAGTCGTCCGTGGGATTTCAGGGACGGTACGTGCCTGTGAAGAAAGGTATTTAGGACGCCGGACCGGAGCTTTCGACCAGAGACACGTGGTGTTTGCGGACGCCCAACGGCCTGCGTTCTCACGAGAGGACGAGATCGACGTATCGATGCCGACGGGGTTCGTGAGCGCGACGGAACTCGATTTCGAGTGAGACATATATGCAGGGACAAGCCCAACAGCAGGCGTACGACCGCGGCATCACCATCTTCTCGCCGGACGGTCGACTCTACCAGGTCGAATACGCCCGCGAAGCAGTCAAACGCGGCTCGGCGAGCATCGGTGTTCGAACCACCGAGGGAGTAGTGCTACTCGCAGACAAGCGAAGCCATTCACCACTCATGGAGCCCGAGAGCGTCGAAAAGCTCCACAAAGCCGACGATCACATCGGGATGGCTTCGGCGGGCCACGTTGCCGACGCGCGCCAACTGATCGACTTTTCGCGTCGACAGGCACAGGTCGAACGCCTTCGTTACGGTGAGCCAATGGGCGTCGAAACGCTGACAAAAACGGTCACCGACTACATCCAGCAGTACACGCAGATCGGTGGCGCACGCCCGTTCGGCGTTGCCCTCGTCGTCGGTGGCATCGAAAACGGCGAGCCTCGACTGTTCGAGACAGATCCCTCTGGCACCCCATACGAGTGGAAGGCACTGGCGATCGGCGAGAACCGAGCCGACATCCGCGAGTACCTCGAAGAGGGATACGACGAGGAACTCACGCTCGATGAGGGTATTGAACTCGCTCTCGGCGCACTTTCGGACGCCACCGACGAACTACTCGAACCCGACGGACTCGGACTAGCGACGATCACCGTCGACGACGAATCGTTCCACCACTACTCGGTCGACGAACTCGAAACGGTTCTCGACGACCATGGCCTTCTGGCCAGCGACGAGGACGAAACCGACGCAGACGACGAGTAGTCGACGACTACTCGTCACAATCCGGCAGTAGTTGGTTCCTACTCGACGCGAATTATCAGTAGCGACGATACTGTTCGCGTGATGACTGGTCTGCTTTTTTGCCTCTGTTTATATATGCCAGTCGCGCAGCGTGGTGTTGAGCCGTTCACAGCCAGTATCGGTGACGACGACGAGGTCCTCGATACGGACACCGAACTCTCTGGGCAGATAGATGCCGGGTTCCACTGAAAACACCATCTGTGGCGCCAGTAGGCGGTCACTACCGTCGACGATGGTGGGCTCCTCGTGGACATCGAGACCGACTCCGTGGCCCGTTCGGTGGATAAACCGGTCGCCGTAGCCCGCTTCGGCAATACCCTCGCGGGCGGCCGCGTCGACCGCGCCCGCGGCTACTCCTGGTTCGACAGTATTGATCGCCGCGGCCTGCGCCCGCCGGACGAGTTCGTGGACGGCTCGAAACTCCTCGCTGGGTTCGCCGTCGAAGACGACCGTTCGGGTTTGGTCAGCGGGGTAGCCGTCGACGCGCGCGCCGAAGTCGAGCACGACCGGGTCACCTGACTCGATCACTCGGTCGCTGTGGGTGTGGTGTGGCATCGCGCCATTCGGCCCCGAGCCCACGATCGGTTCAAACGAGAGCGACTCTCCGCCAGCCGCGGTGAGTTCGGCCTCAATCCGTGCTGCGAGTTCGGTCTCGGTCATCCCGACTGCCTCCGAACCCAACTCGCGAACAGCCAGCATTGCAGTGTCGGTTGCCGTAGCGGCCCGCCGGAGTGCGTCGAGTTCTGTCTCGTCCTTGCGTATTCGGAGCTCGGCCAGCAGGCTATCGGCTAATCCGAACGTCGACGACGGGAGCGTTGACGCCAGTAGTTGCGTAAACCGCGCCCACATCGTCTCGTCGACCAGCAGGTGCGAGCCGTCGAGATTCAGCTCCGAACACAGCTCCGCGAGCGGTTCGGCCGGTCCCTCGGCGTCGCACCACGTTCGAATCCGTGTGATCGGCGTTCGGTCGTCGACCTGTTCGGCCGCCAGTTCAGGAACGAAAAACATCGGCTCGCGGTCGGCTATGAGAAACAAAAATAGCGCTCGGTCGCTCGGCTCCTCGGCGAACCCGGTGAGATACTCCAGATTTCGACTCGGAAACAGGACGACCGCGTCGGCGCTACTCGCAGCCAGCCGACGCTGGCAGGCCGCGAGCCGATCCGAATGGGGAGGCATACAGACTCGTATTCGGCCGTCTCAAAAGAGGCGTCGACCGACAGATCGGGACGGGGTATAAAAATTAGGCAGCAATTACTTACCACATAGTTGGACACAAGCGAGTGTATGGCCTTCCAATGGCTCTCCGTGAATGCGTGTCCCTCCTGTAACATCATTCCGAGTGCAACCCGATACGACGATTTCGGTTACCCAGTCTGTCCGAACTGTGGAACGATCATTCGGTATCCAGAAGCAGGTGACGAACAGACGGTCGCCCAAGCACAATCTGATTGACAACAGGAAAACCGTGTATCGGTTTCGTAACGTACGTGTCGAAAGAGCCCGTTGAGTCGATATGAACTGGGAGCAAACGACAGCTGAAGACGGGCTCGAAGAATGGACCGTACCCGACGGCACCGCAACCATCCGGCTCCGCCAACGCACCGATGGAAGCTTCGTGGTCCGCCTCGACCGGCTGTATCAGGCCGACGAGGGTCGTGGCTACGCCTACGAGGTCGTCGAAAGCCGTGCCGCCGCCGAACAGCTGGTCGACGAGTGGCAGACAGGGCCAGTCGGACCGAACAGCATCCCGGAGTAGTCGGTTGAGCAGCCTACAGAAGTCGTTCGGTCGTCTCAACCAGTGGATGGTGGGCGTAGTCAACGATAGAGATATCTTGGATTCCGGATAACCCGAGCTTGGCGGCTGTTTTGGCCAGTCCCAGATCGACCGATTCGCTGAGAACGATTACGTACGCCTCCATCTCGTCGAGATTCATACTGTCGGCGGCCAACACCCGGTGGTGGCCGTCTGCGAGATAGAGTTCTGGACGCTCGGCCGAGCCTGTGTTGTCGATGACGACGAGCGGTTCGGCCAGCCCGCGCTCGAGTTCGTAGCGTCGGCCTTCGAGTTCGTCAGCGTACACCCGATCCTGCGTTGGTGTCAGCAACGACAGCGACACCTCTCGACGCTCTTCGGAGAGATCGACGTCGCCGTGAATCTGTTCGAGGCTTCGTCGGAGTTTACCCACTTTTTCCGGGGTAACCCGCTCTATCTGGCTTCGGACGACGTCGGTGTTCGAGAGAATGCCGACCAACTGTCCGTTGTCGTCGACGACCGGGAGTTTTTGAATTCCCGAACGGAGAATCACGCGGGCGGCATCCGTCACCGACATCTCGGGGTGGGTGACCAGTATATCGGTGCTCATCACCTCGGAGATCGGTGTCGACCCGTCTGCGGTAAGCAGATCACGTGCAGAGACAAACCCCTCGACAGTCAGCGCTTGACAGACCGGAAACCCGTTGTGGTCTTGGCTTTCGCTGATCCGTCGACTCACCGCTTCGACCGAGTCATCCGGAGACACCGTCGAGACGTTGTGTGTCATATACTCCTCGACGCGGGGCTTTCGGTCCATACTGTCGCTCTTAAGCCCGAGGCATGCAAAAAGCTAGTGCTATCGACTCGTGAGGTCTCTGGTGAAATACTCGGTTGGCAGGCCGGGGTAGTCAGAGGCTACGCTTGTTTTCCCACTGGTAGCCACTGACTACTCTCGACGCTCAAGCGATTGATTCTGGGTGTGGACGGCCGGATCGGTAGTCGCTTCGAGCGACGCGAAGAACCGTTCGGAGATCAGCGTGTGGACGACGTCCGTGAGGTCTTCATCGTCGTCGACCGCTCGAATAATCCCCAGGGGGAGTTGGGCACCTGCCATGTTCGCATGCCCGCCAGCACTACCGATCTGATCGAGTGCTTCACGAAGCGTCTCTCCCAGATCGATCGGTGCACCCCGTGTCCGGCCTGAAACGTAGATCATGTCCTCGGTATAGCCGTAGACGAGCACCGTCGAAATTCCCTCCATATTTAGCAGGTTGTCGGCCGTCTGTGCCAGTGCGTCACGGTCGGTGATCCGGCCGACACAGGTCGTCAGCGTCGACCCTCGAACATCGCGTCGCTGAATCGCGGTCGCCAGCGTTTCGACGACCGACGGCGTCACGCTCGGCGATTCGATGCGTTCGAGATCGTCCTCGCTCGCCAACGAGGAGAGCACCGATGCCGCGACGAAATCGGCCTCCGAGACCTCCCTGGTGAATCCCTTGGTGTCGGTCTGAATGCCATACAGCAGCGCCGTCGCCAGTGACTGGTCGAACGGTAACCCGAGCCGACGGATATACTCGGTGATGATCGTACTCGTCGACCCGATCTCCGGGCGGATGTCGACGTATCTGTCGGTCTCGTCTATCGGCATGCGAGGTGGGTGGTGATCGACCACGATTTTGATCGCTGTCTCGGGTGGGAGGCTGTCGTTTACCCCCGGTTGCGAGTGATCGACCAGCGCGAGCGCACCGTAGTCGGATGGATCGAACGTCTCGGGGTCGGCCGGGTACAACGTGAGGTCAAGCAGATTGACCAACGCCCGGTTTTCTTGGTGTGAAATATCGCCGAAATAGCAGGCCTCGGCCGGAACTCCGACCGATTCGGCGATGCGAACGAGCCCGACAGCGCTGGCGATCGCGTCAGGATCTGGATTGTCGTGTGCGATCACTCCCAACGGTTTCGAGAGCGACCGAATGGTCGACAACAGCTGTCCCATCTGTCCGCCCTGCCCGCTCGCGGTCGCCTCGACGATACGACCTGCGATCTCCGTACGGGAGTCGATCAGCTCGTCGGCCAACTCGGTGAGCTGGTCTCGTTGTTCGGGTGTTGCCTCCAGTCCGACCGCGACGATCAGCATCGAATCGGGAAACTCAGTTCTCACAGTAGTGGCTATCCGAATCGTCGACGTGGGATCGGACGCTGCAACGACGACGATATCGGCCGCTGAGGGGTAGTGTGTCGGATCGGCCGGATCGCCTTCGATGGCTGCGATACGGTCGTCGCGCAGTGTCGTCACCCAGCCGCTGTCGGTGGTCACGACGTACAGCTCGCCGGGGGAGGCGGTCGCCGGATCGGTGAGGCTGCGTCCGACACCCCCGTCTCCGAGGACGAGCCGACGAATCATAGCTACTACCAGGTGGTCGACCGGGAAAACGGTGCCGTCGTGGAGACGCGAACGTCGACTGTTAGTTACAAGAGCAGCTGTCGCCGTCAGGCGAACAGGGCGGCGGCAGCGGCTTCCGCGGTTTCGATGACAGGCCCGAAGCCGGGAAGCAGCAAGACGGTGATCACGCCAGCGATGATGACCGCGGCGTACAGTCCAGCCGGCTTGCTATCGAGCGCGTCGAGCGATGTGGTCGGCTCCTCCAGCCAGAGGGCTTTGACTACACGGCTGTAGTAGTACAGCGACAGCGCACTGGTGATCGCACCGACTGCGGCGAGCCACCAAAAGCCCGCCTGGATCGCCCCGAGGAACAGCACGTACTTCGAGAAGAAGCCGCCGAACGGCGGCAGGCCAGCGAGGCTGAACATGAAGACGGCCATCGCCAGACTCGCCATCGGTGCTTTCCGCCCAATGCCAGCGTACTCGTCGAAGGTTCGACCGATCTCCCAGTACTCGACCATGGCGATGAACAGGAACGCGCCCGTGTTCATAAACCCGTAGACGAGTAGGTGGGCCATCGCTGCACCCATCACGGTCCCGTTGGACGCAGTTGCGCCCGACGAGATGGCCGCCAGTCCGATCAACGCGTAGCCGGCGTGTCCGATCGAGGAGTACGCCAGCATGCGCTTGACGTTGGTCTGGGTTGCGGCGGCGAAGTTACCGAGAACCATCGTCACCACGGCAAGAATGCCAAACAGCAGCCCCCAGTCGATCGCGACATCGAGTGCCGGCATGAACGCTTCGGCGAACACACGGAACGCGACCGCGAAGCCAGCTGCCTTCGAGGCCGACGAGAGGAACGCGCTCACGGGTGCGGGTGCGCCTTCGTAGGCCTCCGGGGCCCAGAAGTGGAACGGCACCGAGGCCGTCTTGAACAGGAAGCCGCCAGCGGTCATCAGAATCCCCATACCGAGGATTCCCGAGAGGTCGTCGACAGAGCCGATTTCGGCAGCGATTTCCGGCAGGAGTAGCGAGCCGGTTGCCCCGTAGACGAGGCTGATACCGAACGCGAAGACGGCCGCCGACACCGCGCCGATCAGGAAGTATTTCAGGCCTGCTTCGACGCTCCCACGGTTGGTTTTGAGATACGCGACCAGCGCGTACGACGGCAGCGAGGCCATCTCCAGGCTGATAAAGACTGTCGCCAGCGAGTTCGAGACCGCCATCAACGACATCGCGGTCGTCGCGAACAGCAACAGCGAGTAGAACGCCGCCGGGTTGTCGTCGTCTTCGAGATAGTTGTAGCTCGCGAGAATCACCAGCGCAGCAACGCTGGTGAAGATGGCAATGAAGAACAGCCCCATTCCGTCGACGACGATCGCGTCGCTGAAGAGGCTGATCGCGCCGCCGTGGCTCTCTTGGCCGGTGCCAGCGACGAGATACCAGACGGTAATCCCGAGCGAGACAAGCGTGCCAGCGACCGAGACGCCTGCCAGCAGGCCGTTGGATCGCGAGTCCGGCGAGAGGCTGTCGACAGCCAACACCGTGAGTGCGGTCAGCGCCAACACCACGACCGGTTCGAGCGCCCAGATGGCGAACAGCCAGTTCGTCGGCTCGATCTGGAGCAGCGAACTCATCAGATCCCACCTCCGGTCAACTCAAGAATCGGAACGGTTGCATCGAGTATCATATCGAAGAACAGCGAGGGTGCGACACCGAGCAGGATGATCGCCCCGAGCAGCGCCACGAGCGGTGCGATGTCGTGAAGCGGCGCACGCTCGATCTCGTAGTCGGTCTCGAGATGGAACGGACCGAACAGCGTCCCCTGCATCGCGAGCAGGAGATAGCCGGCGACGATAACGATCCCGAACATCGCCAGCGCGGTGAACGCCGGTGCGTACGGCAGGTTCGTCGAGCCGAACGAGCCGACGAAGATGAAGAACTCGCCGGCGAACCCTGCCATCAGCGGCAGGCCCATGTAGGCGAACGCCCCAGCGACGAGAATCCAGACCGCCACGGGCATCTTGTCGGCGAGTCCGGACATGTCGTCGACGATCCGGGTGTGTGTCGCGTTGTAGATGACGCCGACCGCCATGAACATCAGCCCGGAAATGAGGCCGTGGGCGACCATCTGGAACGTCGCGCCGCCAACGCCGAACTCGGTGAACGCGATCAGCCCGAGGATGACGTACCCCATCGACGACACCGACGAGTAGGCGACGATCCGTTTGAGGTCGGTCTGTGCGAGCGCGAGCATCGCGCCGTAGATCACCGAGACGACCGCGATGATCGCGATCGGGATGGCGAACGTGCTCGCCTGCTCGGGCAGCATGGTGAAATTGAATCTGAGCAGCGCGTAGGTCCCCATCTTCAGGAGCACGCCAGCCAGCATCACCGACGCTGGCGTTGGTGCTTCAACGTGGGCGTCCGGTAGCCACGTGTGGACCGGGACGACAGGCACCTTGACGGCAAAGCCAATGAAGATCGCGGCGAACGCAACCAGCGCCAGCGCCTCGGACGACAGGCCGAAGCCGGCTTCGAGTTCACCGGCCGCAAGCGATTGGGTGATCTCCGGCAGGCCGAAACTGGTGACCGGCAGCGAGAACACCAGCATCATAAAGCCGATGAACATCACCAGCGAGGCGATGTTGGTGTAGACGAAGAACTTGATCGCCGCGTACTTCCGGCGTGGACCGCCCCAGATGCCGATGAGGAAGTACATCGGCACGAGAACGGCCTCCCAGAAGACGAACCAGACGAAAAAGTCCAGTGCGGTGAACACGCCGATCAGATTGGCCTCCATCAGGAGCATCAGGCCGTAGAACTGGCTCTGTCGCTCGTCGATCGGCGTCCACGCGCTCATGATCGCCAGCGCCGTGAGGAACGTCGTCAGCACGACGAGCGGCAGACTGATTCCGTCGACGCCGACGTACCACTGCAACTGGTAGCCTGCGACTTCGAGCCACGGGGCGACCGTTTCGAACGCGATCTCGCCGCCCGTCAGGGCGTTGCCACCGGCCTCAAAGGCCGACCACATGTAGAGACTCCCGGCGATGGGAACCAGACTCAGCCCGAAGGCGAGTTTGTGGGCATAGCGGTTCGGAACAGCCAAGACGAGCAATGCGGCCGCGAACGTGAATGCGAGTAGTGCTTCGATAATCATCAGAACCAACCTCCCAGGATCGCAAAGACGACAAGCAGCGCTGTCAGCCCGAGCGTGAGCAACAACGCGTAGTTGCCGACGATCCCTGTCTGGACCCGTTTGATCCGGTCACCACTGAACAGGCTGACCGACGAGACGCCGTTGACGACGCCGTCGACGACACCCTGGTCGAACGTGTCCGCGCTCGCGGAGACGCCTCGGGTCCGGTTGGCGATCCAGACCTGCAGCTCGTCTTGGTAGTAGTTGTTGTACAGCAACGCTTTCGCGCCGCCGAGTTTGTCGGTATGTTCGACCGGCGTGGCCACGTTGTACAGTTTCCATGCGAGGCCGAGGCCGACCAACGCGAGGCCGAGCGAGACGGCCGCGCCGACGAGGACGGTCGACACCTCGGTACCGAAGGGGTAGGTCGAACTGTACGGATCGATTTCGGCGTAGTGGTGCGACGACAGCCCCTCGATGCCGCCCCACTCGTTGTCGAGCCACAGGTGCAGGAAGTCGATTCCTTCCAGTCCGAACACCTTCTGGACCGGTACCAGATTGATTGCTCCGGCGACGACCGCCAGCGAGCCGAGTACCGTCAGCGGACCCTTCACGTTCCAGCCGACAGATTCGGGGTCTCGCGCGAGGTCGGTGCGTGCGTTTCCGTGGAACGTCAAAAAGACCATCCGGAACGTGTAGAACGCGGTGACAGGCACCGCAAGCAGGCCCATCGCGTAGCCGGCGAACAGCAGCGGCTGGCTCCCGCCGTGGATCAACGCCTCATAGAGAATCTCGTCTTTCGACCAGAAGCCCGCGAAAGGGAAGATGCCCGCGAGTGCGAGCGAGCCCGCAAGGAACGTCCAGTAGGTCACTGGTAGCTTGTCCTTGAGCCCACCCATATCCCACATGTTCTCGTTGTGATGCATGGCGATGATGACCGAGCCAGCACCCAGGAACAGTAGCGCCTTGAAGAAGGCGTGGGTCGTCAAGTGGAAGACTGCGGCGACGTAGCCGCCAGAGCCGAGTGCGAGCATCATATATCCATACTGTGATATTGTCGAGTACGCGAGTACCTGTTTGAGCTCTTTTTTGACGATGCCCATCGTCGCGGCGAACAGTGCAGTGAAGCCACCAACGAGGGCGATAATTCCCATCGTCGTCGGCGTCAGCACGTAGAAGCCGTACATTCGGGCAACCAGATAGACACCGGCGGCGACCATCGTCGCCGCGTGAATCAGCGCCGAAACCGGGGTTGGACCCTCCATCGCGTCGGGTAGCCAGGTGTGGAGCGGGAACTGTGCGGATTTGCCGACCACGCCGCCGAGGATGAGCAGACCGACGAGCGTGAACCATGTCTCGACACCCAGACCGCCTGGCGTCCAGACGTCGACGTCGCCAGCGAGTGCGCTCTCTGCGAGTGCCGGGAACGACTCTGAGCCCGCGAACGCCGCCGTGCCGAACGTGGCAAAGACGGCAACGACGCCAACGAGGAAAAAGTAGTCACCGAAGCGGGTGACCAAAAAGGCCTTTTTCGCTGCCGACGGCGGGCCCTCGCTACGGTACCAGAAGCCGATCAGGAGGAACGAACACAGCCCGACGAGTTCGAAGAACATGAACGCCATCAGCAGGTTGTCGGCGATGACGAACCCGAGCATGCTGGCCGTAAAGAGGCCGAGTCCGGCGTAGTAGCGCGGCAGGTCGCGTTCGCCCTCGTCGTTCATGTAGCCGAGACTGAAGACGTGGACGAGCGTGGCGATCAGCGTCACGATCACGAGCATGAGCGCCGACAGCGGATCGATCAGCGCGCCGAACTCCAAGGTAAACGGTTGGGAGCCGACGCCTTCGGCCCACGTCCAGTAGGTTTCCTGGTGGGCCTGGCCGCCAGCGACCGACGCCAGCACCCACAGCGACAACAGCAAGGAGCCTGCTGTGGCAGCGATGCCGCCGTAGGCCCCCTTCTTCGGCATGGTCTTGCCGACGAACAGTGCGACGATAAACGAGACGAACGGCAACAGGACGATTGCCGGAACGTAGTCGAATGCAGTTATCATAGTGTTACCACCTCATTGTTGCGGCTTTCATCACGTCGACGTCTCCGAAGTTACGGTACAGCGTGAGGATGATACCGATCCCGACCGCGACTTCGGCCGCGGCCAGCGCGATGGCGAACAGCGCGAACGTCTGGCCAGTGAGGTTGCCCCAGTAAAAGGAAAAGGCAACCAAATTGATGTTGGCCGCGTTCAGCATCAGCTCAACCGACATCAGGAAGTATAGCGCGTTGCGCCGGGTCAGGACCCCAAAGAGGCCGATACAGAAGATCGCCGACGACAACAACAGATAGTACTCGGTCGCGACCATCAGTGGTCACCTCCGTGGTCGACGTCGTCCGCATTGGTTGGTTCGTTCTGGCGACTGACAGGTGAGTCGACGGGTCGACCCCCATCAGTCAGCGCCGAGACGATCGAGCCTTCATCTTCGCGCTTGGCGAGGTAGATCGCACTGTCGAGTGCGACATCCAGCGCGAGCGCGATGATCAGAAAGGCGGCCAGAAAGCCCTCCGAGGCGATCTCGCCGAGATCGATATCGAACAGCGCGTAGCCGAGGTTGTGGACGATCGACGCATCCGCGGGGAATCCCGCGGGGTCGGCAAAGCCACCGGCCGAGCCCAGAACGACTGCGGCCAACACACCAAACAGCACAACTGCCGCCACTCCAGGTTTGCGCGAGGAGCCGCCAAATTCGTCGTCGGTCATGCGTTGTTCACCTCCGTCTCCGGTTCTGCTCGCGTCAGCATCACGGCGAACGTAATCAGAATGAGAACCCCGCCGACGTAGACGAGGATCTGCATCGCTGCGAGGAACTCGGCCTGCAGCATTACGTAATGCACCGCGACGCTCAACAGCGCGCCACCCAACAGCAACGACGCGTGAAACACGTCGTCGACGAGGACGACACCCAGGCTGAAGCCCAACGTGATGAGGGCAAACAGCGCGAACGCGATGGTCTCATAAACCATTGTGTGTGTATGCTTAAGGTATCCCTTTGAAGATTTCGAGAACGATCCGCCACTGCGATTCGCACACAGGGAGCCACGCCACTCTCTGACCGCCGTATCTGTCAGTGAGTGACGAGTATCCCGACAGCGAGCCTACTGGTAGTCGACTTCGCCGTCGCCCTCACCGACCCACGCACCACGGTCGGGGTTCCGCGAGTTGAGCGGATCGATCCCCTTGTACCACGGCACGTTTTTGAGCTGTTCTTTGTTGTAGACGAACTCGTCTTTCGTGTCCGCTGTAAACTCGAAGTTCTGGGTCAACAGGATGGCGTCGACCGGACAGACTTCCTCGCACAGTCGGCAGTAGATACACTGGCCGATGTGGAGGTTGTACTGTTCGCCGTTGCGCTGGTCGTCCATCACGATCTGGATCGTGTCGTTCGGACAGACGTTCTCGCACTGTCGACACCAGATACAGCGCTCCTGGCTGAACTTGTGAACGCCCCGGAACCGCGGGCTGACTTCGGGTGCGGTCTCGGGATACTCGACGGTAAACGTCTTGCCGTCGAGTGCGTGTTTCATCGTCGTTGCCATGCCTTTGAGTAGTCCGATCATTATGCGATCACTCCCACGATGATGGCCGTGAGTACCAAGTTAGCGAACGAGAGCACCAACATTCCTTTCCAACCGATTTCGATCAACTGGTCGATACGCACCCGCGGAATCGCCGAGCGACACCACTGGGTGAACAGGAAGAACGCCCAGATCTTGATGACGAACCAGACGAACCCCGGCAGCACCGGCCCGGCCGGGCCTCCAAGGAAGATCGTCGCCATGATTGCCCCGCCAAGGAAGACGTGGAGGAACTCCCCGAGGTAGAACAGCACGAAGTACACCGAGGAGTACTCGGTCTGGTAGCCGGCGACGATCTCGGTCGGCGCTTCCGGAATGTCGAAGGGGTTCCGACCGATCTCGGCCATGTTCGCCACCAGAAACAGCACGAACGCAAACGGGTTGACGAACGCGTACCACGCCGGGATGCTGATCCCACCGAGCGAGATGAGCGTCGACGTCTGTTCGGCGACGATCGTACTCATCTGTAGCGAACCGGCGAAGACGACGACCGACATCGCGGTGACAATCAATGGAATCTCGTAAGCGATGTTCTGAGCCACTGCGCGCAGCCCGCCCATCAGCGAGTACTTGTTATTCGATGCGTAGCCACCCATCACCAGCGCGATGGAGGCGATCGAAGCAAAGGCGAACACGAGTGCAAGCCCTGCCTCGGGGTCTGCGAGCTGAATTCCACTGCCCATCGGAATGACTGAAAAGCCGAGCAGCGCCGATGCGGGCAGGATGATCGGCGCGAGATCGTACGAGGGTCGGTCCGCACCGTCCGGAATGATCAGCTCTTTCGAGAGTAGACGCACCGAGTCAGCGACGATGATCAGCAGGCCGAATGGACCGATCCGGTTGACTGCGATCCGGTCGGTGAATGCGGCCGTGATCTTTCGCTTTGCCCACGGTCCGGCAACACCGGTGAACGCAAGCATAATGTTGCCGACGATGAACGCGCCGATCAGCGCGCCGACAATATCGCCAGCGACGCCACCGATACCGAGCAGGTCGGCGATCCGTTCGGGCAGGAGCACTTCGCCTTGCAGCGGCCCCACCATTACCGATCCACCTCGCCAAGTACGATATCAAGGCTCCCGAGAGAGGCGATTGCGTCAGGGACGTACTCGCCGTTCGACATTTCAGGGAGCGTCTGGAGGTTCGAGAAACACGGACTCCGGATCTTGAAGCGGGCGGGCTTGTCGGTGCCGTCCGCACGAATGTAGATTCCGAGTTCGCCTTTCGCACCCTCGACGGCCCGATAGATCTCGGTGTCGTCGTCGGGTTTGATCGTCCGGGGAACGTTGGCCTGGATGTTTCGCTCGTCTTCGGGCCACTCTTCGAGCAGGTCGATGCACTGCTCGACGATCTTGGCCGACTCTTCTACTTCGCGCATGCGAACGAGCAGTCGGCTGTAGTTGTCGCAGCCGTCTTCGACGGCGACATCCCAATCGAGGTTGTCATAGTAGCCGTACGGATCGTCGCGCCGGATATCGTAGTCGATCCCCGACCCACGGGCGACCGGACCGGTCGCGCCGTAGCTTTTGGCGACGTCTTTCGGCAGGACGCCGGTCCCAACGGTCCGCATCTGCAGGATCTCGTTGGAGGTCATCATGTCGTGGTACTCTTCGAGCGCGGTCGGGAGTTCGTCCAGGAAGTCCCGCGTGTTCTCGAAGAACTCCTCGCGGGGTTCGGGCAGATCCCAGACGACCCCGCCGAGCCGGAAGTAGTTGAACATCAGCCGCTGACCAGTCAGGTCTTCGAGGATGTTCTGGACCTTCTCTCGATCTCGAATCGAGTACATGAAGATCGCCGTAAAGTCGCCGTAGATGTCGAGCGCGAACGTCCCCAGCGCGAGGAAGTGCGCGGCCATCCGACAGAGTTCCGCACCCATCGTGCGGATGATCTGGGCGTATTCGGGCACCTCGATGTCAGCCATATCCTCCGCGACGCGCGCGTAGGCCCACTCGTTGAGCAGGCCAGCCGAGATGTAGTCCCAGCGGTCCGGATACGGCATGATCTGGTAGCGGTAGGTGCCGTTCTGACACATCTGCTCTTCGCATCTGTGGAGGTAGCCGATGTCGGGTTCGAGGTCGACGACCTGTTCGCCGTCGAGGACGGCCTTGATGTGGAGCACGCCGTGGGTCGCCGGGTGGTGCGGGCCGATGTTGAGGAACATTGTCTCGCTTTCCTCCTGCGATTTCTGGTCTTCGAGCAGCGGGTTGGCGTGCTCTCGCAGCGGGACAACCTGCGGCTGGTCCTGATCGTAGTCCAAGCCGAGGGGATGGCCCTTCCACGTTTCAGGGAGTAGAATACGGCGGTGGTCGGGATGCTCGTCGTAGGTGATCCCCACGAGATCGTAGGCCTCGCGTTCGTGCCAGTCTGCGGTCCGGAAGACCTCGTTTGCCGACTGGCTCACGGGGTTTTCCTTGTCCGCAGGCACAACGACGCTGACCTCTTGGGTTCGGTCGTCGAACTTCGTGAGGTGGTAGATCGACTCGAAGCGATCCTCGTACTCCTGGGCGGTGACACACGAGAGGTGATCGAACCCAGCCTGATCGCGCAGTCGACGTAGAGCGTCGACGACGGTATCGGGCTTGATGACGAACCCCGGTGCGTTGAGGTGTTCTTCGCGGCCGATCACGAGCTCACCGAGCAGCTCGGCGAGCTCTTCGGGCGACTGTTCGGCGACGCCAGTCGTATCGGGGAGTTCGACGCTCATGGTGAATCAGCCCAGTTGTACCGCATCACGAGGTCGTCGACGTCGATCTCTTTCGCCAACTCGTCGACGATCTCATCGCGGTCGAGATCGCCGAACTGTTCTAACTCGTAGGGTTTGACGACGACCGGCGAGGACTCGCCGTTGGCGATTCGCTCTTGGAGCTTGGCGACGCCGTAGACGAGCGCCTCGGGTCGTGGCGGGCAGCCGGGGATGTGGATGTCGACCGGGATCACTTCCTCTGCGCCCTTGATCACGTTGTAGCCCTCTTGGAACGGCCCGCCCGAGATCGTACACGACCCCATGCCGATAACGAACTTGGGTTCGGGCATCTGGTCGTAGACGCGTTTCATCCGCGGGGCGAATTTTGACACAATTGTCCCGGGAATGATAATCACGTCTGCCTGTCGCGGCGATGCGCGTGGGACACCGGCCCCGAAGCGGTCCAGGTCGTGTTTGACCGCGTAGGTGTGCATCATCTCGATGCTGCAACACGCGATGCCGAACTGGAGCATGAACATCGAGGAGCCCCGCACCCAGTTCATGAACTTATCGAACTTGGTGAGAATAAACGGCGAGGAGCCGAAGGCCTCTCGAAGCCGGGAGTTAAACCGGTCGTCTTGGCCCGCCAGCCGTGCGTCGCGGGTTTCAGTCAGTACGTCGGAGCTGTCGGTGACGAATGGTTGTTGGTTGTCGCTACTCATGTGTTCTGTCTCTCTGTCTTTTGCGCCGAGGCCTTGAGACTCCGTGTCCACTCGACGGCCCCAATGCGCCACGCCCATACGAGACCGATGACGAGGATCCCAACGAACAGCAACATAGGGAGCAGCGCCTGCGAGAGGGGAATACCCTCTTCAAGCGCGCTTCGGTACATAACCGCCCACGGGAAGATCATCACCGTCTCAATATCGAAGACGACGAACAGCAGCGCGACCATGTAATACTGAATATTAAGCTGGACGCGCCCCGAGCCCGTCGGGATCTCACCGCTCTCGTAGGTTGTCGACTTGCCTTGTTCGGGGACGCTTGGTCGCAGCAACGCTGAGACCGCCATCATCGCCAGTGGGATGGCGATCCCGACGAGCGCCAATGCCCCGATTGCTATCCATGACATTCCGGGTTCTCCGTAACGTCCGAAGCTTTGAACCCGCCCCTCATAAGCGTTGATTTTTGACCGGCCGTGTCAGGTAGCAGGCTCAGGCATACTGGGACGTTCGGCTACAGTGGTCCACATTTCACTTGCGTCGTCTGGCTCGGCCTGTCGAGCGTTGCTGTCTCGCCCGCCACGAGACGGTCGACGGCCACATAGGACACACTTACAGAGGATTATGTTTAACCATCCTTGCTGTAATGACTATACAATGACAGAAACCGAGGCGCAGCCAGCCCTCCTCGGGGGGATCGGAGCCGGTGTCGGCGGTGATGTCGGGACTGTCGTCGACCAGTTTTTCGCCACGCCGTTTCTCGCCAATATAGCCATTGCGGGGACTGTCGGCCTCCTCGTCGCGGTAGGGCTGTTTCTCTTTATCGGCGACTGACCGACAGTACCAGAACTCAGTCGACAGAAACGGCGAATTAGGTGTCGCGCTCGCGGAAGCCGTCGATTCCCAGATCGTGGAGCGCCTTCGAGACTTCGCCGACACCGCCCTGCAGGGAGTCGTGGTACTCGACGAGCGCCTCCTGGATCTCTTCATGTTCACGCGAGAGAATCTGCCCAGCCGACAGCCCGGCGTTGAACGACTTGCCCGCATCCACGGCCGTAATCGGCGCGCCAGTGGGCATCCCGATTACGCTGTCGACGGACTTCTCTTGGACAGGCACCCCAATAACGGGAATCGGGTAGGCAATCGAGGCGGTCATGTTCGGCAGGTCGGCAGATTTGCCGCCCGCGCCCGCGATGACCACATCAATACCGCGAGCCGCGGCGGTCTCGCCGTAGACGTACATGAGTTCGGGCGTTCGGTGCGCCGAGACGACGTAGCTCTCGAAGGTGAATCGGCTCTCGGGAGGGTTCTCGAAGTCAGTCTGCTCAGCAAAGCCGAGTGCTTCGAGCGCCTCGTAGGCTCCGGCCATCACGTCGAGGTCCGAATCCGATCCCATGATGATCCCCACGTCCGGCGTGGTGGCTGGATTACGGTCCTGTGCAGCTTCGGCTTCGAGTCGGTCGATCAGGGCTTGGACTTCGGGTGCGGTAGTCATTGGCTACTGGTATGTGCGTGGTGGTAGGCTGTTACTACTGCGATTCTCCAACGAACGTCAGGTCGTCGCTGAGCGATTCGGTGCGGTCGAGTAGCGCGTCGCGGCCACCCTCCTCGGGGTCGGTGACGGTCACGTGGCCCATCTTTCGGAGCGGGCGAACCTGCGTTTTTCCGTACCAGTGCATGTGGGCGTTCGGTTTGTCGAGGATGGTGTCGACATTGTAAAGCGTCGCCTCCTCTGGCTCCCTCACGTCACCGAGGATGTTGGCCGAGACGGTCAGTTCTCGGAGGTCAGTGGGGCCGAGCGGCCAGCCGAGGACGGCCCGAATGTGGTTCTCGAACTGCGAGGTGCGTGCGCCCTCGATGGTCCAGTGGCCGGAGTTGTGGGGTCGGGGGGCGATCTCGTTGACCAAAATCTCACCAGCTTCGGTTTCGAACAGTTCGATGCCATAGACGCCCCAGCCGTCGAGAAACTCCAAGACGTCAGTAGCGACCTCGCGGGCGCGATCGAGCGTCTCGTCGTCGGTCCGGGCCGGTGAGACGCTGGCCCGCAGGATCTCCTCCTCGTGGATGGTCTCGGTGACGGGGTAGGTCGCTACTTCGTCTGCGCCTTTGACACCGATGACGCTCAGTTCACGCGCGAAGGGGACAAAGGATTCGGCCATCGTGTCGACGCCTAGTTCGTCGAGCGCGTCGGCTGCATCCTCGAGGTCCTGCACGGGCGTGTTCCCCCGGCCGTCGTAGCCGCCCTCGCGGGCTTTGAGCATTACGCCGTCGAGTTCGTCGACCGCGAGTTTAAGATCCTTCTCGCCGCCGATGCCGATGAACTCCGGCACCGGAATCCCGGCGTCCGCCAGCGCCTCCTTCTGGACGAGTTTGTCTTGGATCGTCCGGAGGGTTTTGGGGTCCGGATTAACGGGGATATCGTACTCCTCGCTGACCTCCGCGAGGACGTCTGGGTCGGCGAGTTCGATCTCGTAGGTCAGTGCATCGCTGACCGAGGCGAGTTCTCTGATGGCGTCGGGATCGTCGAAGTCGCCGACGATCTGCTCGCGGGCGACCGGCGAAGCCGGACACTCGGGGGTCGGATCAAGGACAACGAGGTCGACGCCGAGTGGGGCGGCGGCCTCGCCGAGCATGCGCCCGAGTTGGCCCCCGCCGACGACGCCGAGGGTCGGACCGGGAAGCGTGGTTGTCATACCCGACCGATTCGGTCGACGGGCCATAAGGATTCTCAACTAGGGAGGCGCGAACGGGTTGGTTGCGAGAACCGTTAGATCATAAACACTGCCGCCATCGCACCGAGAACGCCCAGCACGAACAGCACAGCGGTGATAACCCAGAGGATCTTCGCACCCTTGCGGCCGCCCAACTCGACGGCCGCAATCCCGAAGATACCGAGGATGATGACTGTCCAGACTTCCAACGCGCTCTGTGTGACCCCCTGGCCTTTGTCGGCTTTGATGTAGAAATACGCGGGGATGAGCAGCCCGATCGGGAACGACAACAGCCCGACGACGATGGCGACGAGCCAGACAAGCGTCGAATACTGATCTGTGAGATTACCGCCGCTGCTACCGGTGTTGGTTGCCATATCTCGTGATTACATTCCCCTGTGAAAAGTCTAGCTGATTTACATACAGACTCACTCACGTCGACCGACTGGCGTTGGTGCCAGCGACAACGAGCCAGAAGGCGACGAGCGTCACCCCGACTGTCAATACGATGGCCGCGGTGTAGCCGTTCGTGTACGAAATGCTCGCCGTCCCCAGCGGCGGCATCGCCAGCGAGCCAAGACCCCCAGCGACGTTGAACACCCCGATGACGGCGGTGTCTTTTTCGGGCGGGTACACGCTCATCAACACCGGGATATAAAGGGTCGCAGAGCCGCCCAGCCCGAGGCCGATCAGGAAGACACCGACCGCGAGGACCGAAACCTCCGGCACCACGAGCAGGGTGATCCCGACGGTCGAACAGCCCAGCGAGGCCAAGAAGGCTCGTCTGGAGCCGAAGCGATCGCCGAGGTAGCCGCCACCGATACGGGAGATAATGCTGACGCCGCCGATAAAGCCGAAGGCCGTCGACGCCGCGGCCTCGGTCAGCCCCCGGGCGGCAAACAGGTCGACCGCATAGGCGGCGAGCAGTTGGTACCACGCGAACGCGAGTCCTATTCCAACGAACAAGAGTTGAAAACTTCGGGTACCGACCAGCCCGCGAACCCACGCGAGGAGGTCGCGGGTCGACGGTGCCGATCCCTCGGTCCATGGCGGGCGTCGACACACGATAGCCGCGAACAGGAAGGCGACCGCTGTCACGCCCATAATCGCCAGAAACCCCCGGCGGACGCCGAAGGAGGCGAACGCCCACTGCCACAGCGGCGGCAGGACGAACAGTCCGAGGCCGTTGCCGACGAAAATAAGGCCCGTCGCAGCACCGCGGTACGTCTCGAACCACCGTGGGACGATCGAGGCCGTCAGAACGAACGCCGTGCCGAGCGCCAATCCGAGGACTGCGAAGACGACCAGCAGGCCACTGTAGGAGTCGACGACGTACAGCGATGGCGCGATGAGGACGGTGGCGGCCGTCGTCGCCAGGAGCACCCCGCGGGCGGGCAGTCGGACCGACAGCACGCCGATGAGGCCCGAGCCGATAAAAAAGGTAAACAGCATCACCGAAAAGACGGTCGACAGCGCGACCGGCGAGACGCCGAAAGCCTCGCTGAAGGGTCCACGGAAAATACCGTACGAAAGCGGTGTCCCGAAGGTGAAGATCATCGTGAACGCACCGATACTCGCCACGAACCAGCTGTACCGGCTGTCTGGCGTTGGCCCGGATGTCACACCTCAACGGTTAGAGGCGGTCGGGGAAAACGTTCGTGTTCCGCCTGTCGATCTGCTTGCAACGCTGCGCCTGTCGATCTGCTTGCGCCCCACGAACGGTAGTTCTTTTGCTGAACCCTCCAATCGACGGCTATGACTGCACTGGGACTGGTGGTAGCACAATTTAACGACTCGGTCACCTCGGGGATGGCCGCCGCCGCCGAGAAGGCCGCCGCGGCGAGAGGGGCCGAAATCGTCGACACACTCGATGTACCGGGCGCGTACGACTCGCCGCTGGCGGCCGACCGACTCGCCCGCCGCGAGGAGGTCGACGCTGTCGCCGTCATCGGCGCAATCGTTTCTGGCGACACCGACCACGATCGCGTCATCGCCGACGCGGCCGCACAGGGACTCACACAGGTAAGCCTCGATCACGATACGCCCGTCACCTTCGGTGTGAGTGGGCCGGGGATGAGCGGCGCGGAGGCCAGAGAGCGCGTCGACAAAGGAGCGGAAGCGGTAAACGCGGCGATTGATATGGTGGAGGTAGGACAATGAACATGGAGTTTGCAGACCGCGTCGGCCGGGTCGAGCCGAGCGCAACGCTGGCGATCAGTAATCTGTCGAGCGAACTGGAGGCACAGGGAATCGATGTCGTCGACCTCTCGGTCGGCGCGCCCGACTTCCCGACGCCAGAAAACATCGTCGACGCCGCGAAAGAGGCACTCGACGCGGGGCACACGAGCTACACGCCCTCGAACGGGATTCCGGAGCTTCGTGAGGCGATCGCGGCCAAACTACAGGGTCAGGGCGTCGACGCTTCGGCCGACGAGATCATCGTCACTCCTGGCGGCAAACAGGGGCTCTACGAGACGTTTACCACCCTCATCGACGACGGTGACGAGGTCGTCCTGCTGGATCCGGCGTGGGTCTCCTACGAGGCGATGGTCAAGTTGGCTGGCGGATCACTGAACCGCGTCGACCTGGCACCGTACGAGTTCCAGCTCGAACCCGCGCTCGACGATCTGGCCGACGCGGTCTCCGACGAGACGAAACTGTTGGTCGTCAACTCGCCGTCGAACCCGACTGGGGCCGTGTACTCAGACGCCGCCCTGGAAGGCGTTCGGGATCTGGCAGTCGAACACGACTTCGCCGTCATTTCTGACGAGATCTACGAACGCATTACGTATGGTGTCGAGCAGACCTCGCTCGGCTCGCTTGAGGGGATGGCAGATCGCACTATCACGCTCAACGGCTTTTCGAAGGCGTTTTCGATGACCGGCTGGCGACTCGGCTACATTCACGCCCCGCAGGACCTGATCGACGAAGCAGGCAAACTGCACTCGCATTCGGTTTCCTGCGCAGTGAACTTCGTCCAGCACGCTGGCGTCGAGGCACTCTCCGACCGAACCGACGACGCGGTCGTCGAAATGCGCGAGGCGTTCCGCGAGCGCCGCGACATGCTCGCCGATCTCTTTGCCGAACACGACGTCGACGTCCCCATCGGCGACGGGGCCTTTTATATGATGCTCCCGGTCGACGAGGACGATCAGGCGTGGTGTGAGGGCGCGATCCAGGAGGCCCACGTCGCCACCGTGCCGGGAAGTGCGTTCGGCGCACCGGGCTACGCGCGAATCTCGTATGCCGCGAGCGAAGAGCGACTTCGTGAGGCGGTCGATCGGCTCGTCGAACACGACTACCTGTAACTGCAGTCGTCTCTCTGTAACCGGGTTCGTCTAGCGCTAATCAAACACGACAAGCTAACCGCGAACCTCAAGCGGGGGTGTTGTTAGGCGATTTCGATGCCGACTTCGGCCCGTTCGGTCAACGAGCCGAGCAGCGTGTTTTCGTACCGAAAAACGAACGGCGAGCCGACCGCAACGAGGTCGTGTTCGGCGAGCGTCGACTGGAGTCGTGTTTCGGCGCGTTCGACACGGTCGGCGCGGGGATACCGAGAAACCGGTCGAACGGCCACGGTTCGGGGTGTTTCGACGGTGAGCAGCACCGACAGATCGCTCGGTTTCGGGGCTGTCTGTGGGGTGTACGATGGCGGGAGATACACACCGATCCGCGTTCGATCGGTCGACGACTGCGCCTGTGTGGCGGTCGACAGGGCGATCGGTTCGGGCTGTATTCGAACCGGTGTCGTCTCCGAAATCGCCGTCGTTGCGGAGTTGGCTCCCGAGAGATAGCTCCGGAGCCTGCTGCGTGCCTCCGATTCGGTGTCGGCGACCGTTTCGGCGACGACGACCGTCGGATACTGTCGAATCTCGACTCCCTCAAGCAGCCGACGGCTCTCGTACTGCACCTTTGTCGCCGTCCGTGTGTGGTAGTAGCGCCAGCCAGCCACCGCCGCCAGCCCGCTGAGGGCTCCCGTGATGAACGTTGTTGCCCGGTTCATACCATCTGCACTGAGTCGGGGTATAAAAATACATCCCCGCCGACTGGTCAGCGCGGTCCGGTCAGGAGTCCGAGTCGGACACCTCGTAGGCTCGTGCTTTTCGAAGCCGACCGGCTTCGGCCAACACCGCCGGCGTTCGACAGACGCCCGGCTCGCTGGCGGCCTGTGGCACCGTGCAGTTGTTACAGTTCTCACAGACGACGGTCGTTTCCGTACTCGCATTGAGCAGGCGCGCCGGGAGTCGTGGCTCGGCATAGAAGGGACGACCCAATCCGACCAGATCACAGTGGCCGTCGAGCAGTTCGTCGATCTGTCCGCGGCTTCGAATGCCGCCCTCGGCGAGCACGGGAACGTCGACGCGCTCGCGGACACGCCGACACAGCCCGCTGTTCCACGCTGGCTCGTAGCTGTACAGCCGCGAGTCGAGCCAGGTCGCCGCTGCCGCGAGCCGCCGCCGGAGTGGGCCGCCGAAAGCCTCGTCGTACCCCTCGGTGAACCGGTCGTCGCCCCACGCCCGACCGGGGAACGCGCCTTTTATAATACTCATATCCCAGATCACCGAACCAGTGACCGGAACGAGGGCGTCGAATCCGGCCCGCTCGAGGCGCTCGCAGATCCGCACTGCGTCGGCCTCCGAGAGGTGCGGGCCGACGCCGAGCGGCGTCGACGATTCGGCCGGGACCTTGGTCATCAGCGGGACGTCGCCGCACCGCTCGCGGATCTCTTCGGCGACGAGTTCTAGAAACCGAACCCCGTCGCCGAACTCGTCCGCCCGCCGATTATAAAAGGGCGAGCAGAACTGGTGGACGATACCCATGTTCGCGCCCGCGATATGTATGATGTCGTAGCCAGCCTCGGATGCCCACTTCGCCGAGCGGCCGAAGTCGGCCGCAAGCTCGTAGATTTCGTCGGTCGAAAGGACGTGTGGGTCGTACGAAAGCAGTCCCAGGCGGTCGGCGAGCCAAAGGGGGCGCGGCGGGCGCGAAACCGCGAGCTGTTGGAGATCGGAGTGCTCGCGCCGAAAGCCGTGGTGCCACGTCTCCATACTTCGTAGGCCGCCGTGTTCGAGTTGGATCGCGATCGCTGCGCCGTGGGCGTGGACCGCGTCAGTCAGCCGTGAGAGCGTCGACACGAAGTCGGGGTCGTCAACGTAGGTCATATTGGGGGCCGCACAGCCGCCGGGTCCGCGGACGATCGTCGCGCCCTGACAGACGAGTCCGGCCCCCGACGCGGCGGCAGGTTCGAGCTCCCGTATGAGGGTGTCGACCGCCTCGGGGCCGTTGGCCGCACACTCCAAAAGCGGCGCGCGATAGAGGCGGTTTTTCAGCGAGAGCTGGCCGATGTCGACCGGGGTTTCGAGCGTGGGTGCCATTGGAGGGACCTGCAAACCGTTTCGCTGGCCAGTGGTATCATCGTTCGCCCGAGTCGATTGCGATAGGCTCAACAGGCCAGCCCAGCACTAGCCAAACGAACAACGTCTCGGCAAACGCCGCCATGGAACGAAACAATACGTGTGAGACTGTGGCCTCGAACCGCCCGCCTGGTGGGCCCGGAGTCGCCGGTCGACCCGTCTGTACGAACCCAGTTCGCCTGGAGGGTCGATGAACCGGCGGCTCGGCCTCGCAGTTGTGGCAGTGCTCGTGATCGCGATCAGCGGTGGCTGTCTGGACTACGTCACCGGCGGTGGCGAGATCCCCGACGACCGACTCGATCGTGAGCCAGCCGAACCGTACACCTGGGAGACCGATCGTGACGTCAGGTTCGATCTTCACTCGCCGTCGGAGGTCCAAGCGGTCTACCAGGTCGACGATGGCCAACAGTTCGAACTGTACAGGCCAGCAGGCATCGGCCAGGAAGAGCCGTTGGAGATCTCGGCGGTCCGGTTCCGGTACGCCGACAACGGCACGGTGATCTCTGGTTCGGAGATACGCGACCGTGGCGGTGAGATCGACCAGACGCCAACCGAGGTCGAGGTAACTGCGCCAGCGGCGGGTCAGTTCGCCTTCTTGACGGAGGCAACCCCTCGACAGTTTACGATCCCGATCTACGTCGAGGGCTCCTACGAGGTGGTGCTGCCCGAGGACTATCGGATGGATATCGCCCCGTTCGGCTCGGCCTCTCCGGGCGGTGCTGAAACCGAAGTCATCGACAACCGTGTCCACGTGACGTGGGACGAGGTCGTCGGCGAGACCATCCTCGTCCAGTACTATCTCGTGCGGGACCTCTACATCTTCGGGGGTGCAGTGGCGCTGCTCTCGGTTGTGGCTGTGGGCGGCCTCTACTACTACCGCCGACAGATCGACCGGCTTCACGACATCCGCGTCGAGATGGGTCTCGATACTGAAGCCGACGCCACCGATGACGACGGTGACGAAGACGAGGGCAAAAACCGATGAACGTCGCCATCGTCACTGTCGGTGACGAACTGCTGGCCGGAGCGACCGTCGACACGAATTCGGCGTGGCTCGCCGACCAGCTCACCGCCCGCGGCTGCCGCGTCAAGCGGATCACGACCGTCCCCGACCGGATCGACGACATTGCAGGAGTCGTCGACGAGTACCGCACCGAGTACGAGGCGGTGATCGTCACCGGCGGTCTCGGACCCACACCGGACGACCTGACGATGGAGGGCGTGGGGGCCGCACTGGGTCGACCGGTGAGTACGCACGAAGCCGCCCAGGAGTGGCTCACCGAACACGGCGGCTACTCGGCCGACGAGCGAGCGGTCGGCACCGCACAGCTACCCGAGGGGGCTCGAATGCTTCCCAACGAGGAAGGTGTCGCTCCCGGCTGTGTGGTCGACTCCGTTTATATACTCCCCGGCGTGCCAGCCGAGATGAAAGCGATGTTCGAGACGGTCGCCGAGGAGTTCTCGGGCGAGCCGATCCACACGAAAACGGTTGTCGTCGCCGAGCCCGAAAGCGCGCTGGTCGACCGACTCCAGGCGGTCGCCGAGGAGTTCGATGTGGCTGTCGGCAGCTACCCCGGCGAGAGCGTTCGAGTGAAGTTCTCGGGGACCGACCCGGCGGTCGTCGACGAGGCCGTTGACTGGTTCGCCGCGCGCGTCCGGCGACTCGACGGCGAGTAGGCAAATCCTACCGGCTGGTAGGAGCTAACTACTAGTTGGTAGCTGTCGACTACCGGAAAACCGAAATCAGCCAGAGGATCGTAATGAGGATGCTGACCACGAGTACGGCGATTGCGGTCGCTTCGATCGGGAGCGCTTGGGACGTAAGTAGAGCCATATCCGATGTTGGACTACCACCGGTTTTACTGGTTCGGATCTCAGTTGAGCGTCGACGATCTATCCGTTCCACGTCCATCGCACGTCGAGAACGTACCGGTAGAGCCCGCTGAGGACAATGGCGACTGCGTTCGCGATCAGATACATACTGCTGGCCCACTCGACGAGAACGAACAAGATGCCGAGTTGGATCGGAATGGCGGTCCCGCGGACGACGTTCGTTTTGGCGAGGCCGAGAACATACGCCCGTCGACCGGTGTTCTGAATCGCTTTGAACGTCCAGGCGTTGTTGAGAACGTACGCGAGAACGATCGTGATCTCGATCGCGATTGTTGCAGCTATTAGATAGTTTATACCCGCCATATCGACGAACAGCCAGAGCAGTACCATCTGCACGCCTGCGGCGAACGCCCCGACGGCGACGAACCGGCGGAGTCGTGTGGCGAGTGGACTGTCGACGAGGGTTCGGAGAACGGACCGAACCACTATCGATACCCCAGCGCCTCCAACTGTGCTTCGAGATCAGTGTCGACGCCGTCGGTCGACGCATTGGTGTCCGTGTTGCGTTCGGAATCGTTCAACATCGCGGCATGCTCGTCGACGAGCACCGAAAACCGGTCGATGACGGCCTGCTGTTCGTCAGTCGGATCCTCGGAGAGATCCGTCTGTTGGGTCGGATCAGAACGACGGTCGTACAGCTCTGTCGCTTCCGTCTCGGTGTTCTCGATGTAGGTCCACTCGCGGTCGCGGACGCTGATCCACAGCTCGCCGTCGTCGAGCGAGCGCGGAATCGGCTGAGCGGTCACCGACTCGCCGCGGACGGTCACCGAAATGACTGGCTCGTCGACGGGCGTCGACCCATCGTATATACTCGGGACCAGCGACGTCCCACGCCACTCGGCCGGTGTGTCGACCGACAGGAGTTCGGTGACTGTCGGTGCAATCGCATCGAGGCTGACGTGCTGGCTGATCCGCCGGGCGGCCGTCTCGGGCACGTCGACGATCAGCGGCACGTGAATCAACTCGTCGTAGAGTTTCGGGTAGTGCGCGAGGTGGCCGTGGTCCTGGAACTCCTCGCCGTGGTCACCGGCAACGATGACGGCGGTCTCGTCGTCGAGATCGTTTGCCGACATCGTATCCATCAGTCGACCGATGCTGGCGTCGACCTGTCGGACAGTGGCCTGATACAGCATCCGAAGGTCCCGGAGGGTTTTCTCGCCGACATCCAAGCCAAGGCCGGTGCGTGTGTGCGCGCGGAACATCCGATGGGTGCCCAAGAGGTCCGACGAAACGTCCCGGATGTAGCGTGGGGCCGGAACGTACGGCGTGTGGGTGTCCATGTAGTGAACCCACAGGAAGAAGGGTCCGTCGGCCGATTCGATGAACGAGGTCGCGGCCGCTTCGACGTCGACCATCCGGGAGGCGTCCAAAAACAGGTGGTCGTGCGTATCCCGGCGGAGCCACGAGCTCGCTCGGCGAACCGGCGAGGTCAGCAGCTGAATCCACGCCTCGACGGTGGGATGCGTGGCGAGATACCGGCTGTAGATGTTCGAGCCGACGCTGGCGACGAACGGTTCGAACTCGTCGAACCCCTCGTCGTATCCCCAGTGAGAGGTCAGAAATCCGTTGGCGGCGTTGAACCCGCCCGTCGAGACGCCACCTTCGGAGACGGCCGAGGCAAGCGTCGTCGACTCCTCGACGCCGATCCGGCCCGAATCGGCGAACACCGGCCGGGAGGCGAGAATCGAGGGGAACGAAAACGGCGTCCAGTTGCCGGTGGCGAACGCGTGCTCGAAGACCGTGCCGCGGTCGGCGAGCGACTCCATGACCGGCGTGTGTCGCTCGTCGTCGTACGGACTGATCGCGTCGGCCCGCAGCGAGTCGACGGTGATCAAAACGACGTTCGAAGCCGAGTGTTCGTCTGACATATTATGCCCAAGCTCCCGTTGGACGGCTGTGCCGGCTGGCCGCCGGCGACTGCCAGCAGTCCGGTCGTGCGACACCACGTCGCCCACGCGCTGCGGCAGACATGTCAGGTATTGTTACTAAAAACCGCATACTATGTTAGCTGAGTAGTAGTCAACTGGTTTTATCATTCCGGTTTCTGTGATACTAAAGCTACTGGCGATAAACAGAAGCGTACGGCCGGTCGATCGTACTATCTCGCGATAGCTATTGTGCGGTCGAAAACAGACCGCGTCGACCAACTCGATCCAGAAGACTCAGTTGTGGTCGGCTTCGAGTTCGGAGAGAGCGTCGATCCGCTCGTCGGTCGGTGGATGGCTGACAAACAGCCAGTGGTTGAGTCGGTGGAGTCGTTTTCGGAGCCACCAGTATGCGGGCTCGACATCGCCCTCGGCGCCCAGCATGATCTTGGTGGGTTCGACGGGCTTCAGCGAGAGGATCGATAGCGAGGAGATTTCGGAGACTGCTCGCAGGTCACGCTCCGGGGTGTTGTCGATCTCGCTGTCGAGCGTGCGCAGCGCCGCCGCAAGCGTCGACGGCGAGCCGGTCACGTGGGCGGCCGCACGGTCGGCAGCCAGTTCGCGATGCCGCGAGAGTCGTGCAGTGATCGCTCGCCCACAAACCCAGACCGCACTCGTGGGCACCGGGACGTCGAACATCGCCGCGACTTTGGTCGTGGTTCGGTACAATTCGGGAGCTGTCTCTCGGTCGACCGGATGCGCATCGGCCAGCGCTTCTATCGTCTCGAGCTGTCTGTACTCCAGATAGCCAACGACCAGGAGGATCGCTCCGGCGACCAGCGACGCCACACCGAACGGGTCGGTAAGTTCGGAACCGACCGCCAGCATGTAAAAAACCGACCAGGAGGACTGCCAGCACGACCAGCAGCGAACTACCCGCAGCGATCATTCGCAACCAGAGACCAACTCCTCGCGTGGACATACATGATAGTTAACTTACGTTTTCAAAAGGATTGTGATGGGTTCCTCACGGAACGGTCGTGAGGTCGCTTGTCGACGCGAATACGGTCTCGGACACTCTCGGCGGCTCGAGAGGTGTCGAGTCTGTACTTTGTCGACCGAGTCGTATAGTTCCGCAACAGCTATTTGCAGTCGAAATAACTACGTGGTACGTTTATGAGTGAACCCGAAACTGACGCCGAGGGGACAGACGAGGTCGTGTCATCGCCGACACCCGGCTCAAATCTCGCCGGATCGAACCAGTCACCATCGGGGTCACTCGTCGAAGAACCGATTATCCGCTCGGAGGATATCAACGTCTTTTATGGCTCCGAGCAGGCGCTCCGCGACATCTCGATGGAGATTCCCGAAAAGCGTGTCACTGCGCTGATCGGCCCGTCGGGCTGTGGCAAGTCGACGTTCCTCCGGTGTATCAACCGGATGAATGACCTTATTTCGTCAGCCCGTGTCGAGGGTGCGCTCTATTTCGGCGGCAAAAACGTCTACGACGACGACGTCGATCCGGTCGCGCTGCGCCGTAAAATCGGCATGGTGTTCCAACAACCCAACCCGTTCCCGAAGTCGATCCGCGACAACGTCGCCTACGGCCTCGATATCCAGGGCTTCGATGGCGATGTCGACGCTCGTGTCGAACGGGCGCTCAAGGGCGCAGCACTCTGGGACGAGGTCAAAGACCGCCTCGACGAATCGGGACTCGAACTCTCGGGCGGCCAACAACAACGACTCTGTATCGCGCGAGCGATCGCACCTGACCCAGAAGTGATTTTGATGGACGAACCAGCGAGCGCGCTCGATCCCGTCGCCACCTCGCAGATTGAAGACCTGATTGCCGACATCTCCGAGGAGTACACCGTCATCATCGTCACTCACAACATGCAGCAGGCTGCCCGAATCTCGGACAAAACAGGCGTCTTTCTGACTGGTGGGGAGCTCGTGGAGTTCGACGACACCCAGACGATCTTCGAGAATCCGGAACATCAGCGTGTTGAGGACTACATTACCGGCAAGTTCGGCTAACACACCAGTCGGATTTTGGTGAGCAATTCTTTTCTACCGCCTTGCCCCATTGCCGATATGCCACGAAACGAATATCAATCCCAACTTGCAGAGCTGCGGGCTGACGTTCTCGATATGAGCGAGACGGTTGCCGAGCGTCTGGAGATGGGTCTCGACGCGCTCGAAACCAACGACCACGAACTCGCCCATCAGGTGATCGAGGGCGACGCCGAGATCAACCAGCAGTATCTCGATCTCGAAAAGCAGTGTACCGATCTCATCGCGCTCCAACAGCCGGTTGCCGGGGATCTCCGCTTTATTGCAGCCTCATTCAAGATCATCACCGATCTCGAACGCATCGCCGATCTCGCGACGAACCTCGGCGAGTACGCTATTGAAGGCGAAACCAGTATCTTCCCCGAGATCGATATTCAAGAGCTCGGTACAGTGACGCTGGAGATGCTCGACGAGGCAATGGCCGCCTACGCTGACAACGACATACAACAGTGTTACAGTGTCGACGAACGTGACGACGATCTCGACTACCTCTGTGAGGTCGCCAGCGACACGGTCGTTCGTGAACTGATCGAGAGCGACACAATGGATTCAGACGAGGATATCGAACAGTTCATGGCCGACGTCTCTCGGTTCCTGTTGACCATCCGTGATATCGAGCGCATCGGTGACCACTCGGTTAACATCGCGGCGCGAGCGCTCTACATGATCGACAACAACGACGAACTGATCTACTAACCCTACAACCCTTCTGACCAATCGCTGATTTGCCGCCAAAACTGGGTAACACGAGCGCGACGGCAAGACAGCGACGTTACTGGAAGCCGATCCGGCGGTCACGCCGTTCGCTGAACCCTTCGCGGCCGCCGCCGCGGAACTGGTCTTCGATCTCCTCGTAGTAGGTCATGAGATCGTCGGTGACGGTTGGACGGACCGACTCCATGGCCTTGCGGAAGTGCTGCATTTCGACTTCGGTCGCGTCGTCGTCGTCACGAAGCGCTTCAATGGCCGACTCGCGGGCGATCGATTCGAGATCCGAGCCGACGTAGCCATCCGTAATTTCGGCAATCTCTCTGAGACTGACGTCCGGAGCGAGCGGCGTCTCGGCGGTGTGAATTCGAAGAATCTGTTCTCTGCCTTCCTCGTCGGGCTGACCGATCATCACTAACCGGTCGAACCGACCCGACCGGATCAGGGCGGGATCGATCATATCCGGTCGGTTCGTTGCGCCGATCACCATCACGTTGCCCATCTCTTCGAGCCCGTCGAGCTCGGTTAACAGCTGATTGACCACGCGCTCTGAGACGTTGTTGCCCATTTCCTGGCCACGAGCGGGTGCGAGGCTGTCGAGCTCGTCGAAGAAGATGATCGTCGGGCTCACCTGGCGGGCTTTTCTGAACGTCTGGCGAATCGCTTTCTCCGACTCGCCGACCCATTTCGACAGCAGCTGTGGGCCACGAACCGAGATGAAGTTCGCGTTGGTCTCGCTGGCGACCGCTTTCGCCATCAGCGTTTTGCCCGTGCCGGGCGGGCCGTAGAGCAACACGCCTTTGGGCGCGTCGACGCCCATCCGGTCGAACTTCTCGGGCGTCGTCAGCGGCCACTCGACGCTTTCTTTGACCTGCTGTTTCGGCGATTCAAGTCCGCCGACGTCGTCCCACGTGATTTTGGGGAGTTCAACTAGGACTTCGCGCATCGCCGACGGCTCGACCTCCGCGAGTGCACCGCCGAAGTCGCTGCGCTTGACGATCATCCGGTCGATCAAGCTCGGCGGGATGTCCTCCTCGTCGAGGTCGATCTCGGGGAGGTAGCGCCGGAGTGCTTTCATCGCGGCCTCCTTGGTCAGACTCTCGATGTCAGCGCCGACGAAGCCGTGGGTCTCGTCGGCCAGATGATCGAGCGAGACGTCGTCCGACAGCGGCATGCCGCGGGTGTGGATCTGCAGTATTTCCTTGCGGCCCACTTCGTCGGGCACACCGATTTCGATTTCTCGGTCGAACCGACCGGGGCGCCGCAGCGCGGGATCGACGCTGTCGACGCGATTCGTCGCGGCGATCACGATGACTTGGCCACGCGCTTCGAGGCCGTCCATCATCGTCAGCAACTGGGCGACGACGCGGCGTTCGACTTCGCCGGTCACGTCCTCGCGCTTGGGCGCGATGGAGTCGAGTTCGTCGATGAAGATTATCGCGGGTGACTCCTCTTTGGCGTCCTCGAAGATCTCCCTGAGTTGTTGTTCGCTTTCCCCGTAGTATTTCGAGATGATCTCCGGCCCGGCAATCGAGAAGAAACTCGCAGAGGTCTCGTTGGCGACGGCCTTGGCCAGCAACGTCTTGCCGGTGCCCGGCGGACCGTGAAGCAACACGCCCTGCGGCGGCTCTATCCCCAGTTTCTTGAAGATCTGAGGGTGTTTCATCGGCAGTTCGACCATCTCGCGGACGCGTTGGATTTCGCTTTGGAGCCCGCCGATGTCCTCGTACGTGATTCCGCCGCCGGTCTTTTCGAACCCCGAGATCGGTTCCTCGCGGAGTTCGACCTCGGTATCTTCAGTAATGAGACAGACACCATCCGGCTCGGTTTCGACCGCGATGAGGGGGATCGCCTGGCCTGGCGAGCGCATGAACGGGTGGTTCGTGGAACTCATCACAGGGACGATGTCGCGTTCAACCACCGGGCGCTTGAGGATCTGGCGTTTGACCATGCCAGCGGCGTCGGAGCCGAACTGGACGCTGGCTTCCTCCGGTGGGGCCAAAACGAGCGTCTCGGCCTTTTCGGCCTCGGCTTTGCGAATCGTCACACGCTCGCCGATGCCGACGTCCGCGTTCTGACGGGTGAAGCCGTCGATGCGAACCGTATCGGTGTTCCAGTCCTGCCGGTCGGCGCGCCACACCTTGGCGGCGGTCGTTTCGCCACCTTCGATCTCGATGATGTCGCCCGGCGACAACTTGAGATGCAAGAGGGTGTCGGGGTCGAGACGAGCGATACCGCGTCCCGAATCGTTGGGGTAGGCTTTCGCCACTTCGAGTTGCACTTCGTTCATAATTTGTTCGGGGCGATTGTCCGTAGGTCGGGCCGGTCCGCGGTTAAGTGCTTTGCTCCCGGAGGTCTGCTACTGCCTCTCGAGACGGCGTCGACCGATGATCGTGTCATTATGTACCATACTAACCGGCGCATGGTACAAAGCAGTACCGGGACTCGGTCGATCCGAGTCGAAGAAGACGATACTCAGCAGTGACTACCAATACCGGGAGATCCACTGAGGGGTCGCTGAACGGAAGGGGAGGGCGGTGGATGATGTCAACGGGGAGTCGGTATGTAGTCACTACCGAGTACATTCATTGGCTGTTAAACTATCGTATAAAGGTGCGGGTTATCGGTAGACGAACAGTTCTGAACGAATCCTGGGGACAACCACTCGTTCGAGTGTTGGTCGACGTGATGACTGTCACTCAACGCAGAGACTCTCATTCGACACGGAAATTGTCACTCTTTGCGGATGTTGTGGCTCGATGTGGAGACTGACGAACTTCCTCCAGGCCTACCAGGGTTACTGAACGCGAGTTCCGGGCACCGAGTCGCCGTGGGTCGTTAGGATGTCGGCCTCGTCACCCGCCGCCAACAGCATCCCGTTGGATTCGACGCCGAACAGATCTGCTTTTTCGAGATTGGCGACAATGATCACGCGCGTCCCCGGCAGTTCGTCGAGATCGTGGAGTTGCTTGATGCCCGCGACGAGTTGGCGGACTTCGTGGCCGATGTCGACCTCGAGTTTGGCGAGTTTGTCCGCGCCCTCGACGGGCTCTGCGGAGACGATCTCGCCGACGCGGAGGTCTATATCTTGGAAGTCGTCGAAGCTGATTCGGTCGTCGACGATCGGTTCGAGATCGGCGGTCTGTTCCTCGCTGGCGTCGTCGGTGGATTCGTCGGTCATAGTGTCTTCAGAATCGTGTTGATCGTCATCTCCGTCATCTTCAGCAGTCGCCTCTGCAACGCGCTGATCGAGCTTCTCGTTGAGCTCCTCGACGCGTTCTGCTTCGATTTTTTCGAACAGCTCGTCGGGTTCGTCGAACTCTCCCTGTGGGGCTTCGTGGGCCGCGTCGACCGTCGTGTCGGCCACGTCGCCGTCTTCGCCCAACTGGTCCCAGAGTCGACCGCAGGTGTCGGGCGCAATCGGCTGGAAGATCACGGCGAGCGCTTTGGCAAGTTGGACGCAGTCGTAGATAACCTGCGCCGCGCGGTCTGGGTCCTCGTCTGTGAGCTTCCAGGGCTCGTTGCGCTGGATATACTCGTTGCCGAACTGGGCGAGTTTGATTCCCGCGTTACCCGCCTTCCGAATCGAGTAGTCGTTGATCGCGTCGGTGAACTTAGCGACGGCTTCGGCGATTCGGTCGTCGACCTCCTCGGAGACCTCAGCGTCGGGCGTCCCGTCGTAGTTTCGGGCCGCAAACAGCAGCGAGCGGTAGACGAAGTTACCGAGCGTGCCGACGAGTTCCGTGTTCACGCGGTCGCGGAACTTGTCCCACGAGAAGTCGACGTCCTGCTGGAACCCACCATTTGTGGCGAGATAGTAGCGCAGCAAGTCGGGATGAAAGCCTTCGTCGAGATACTCGTCGGCCCAGACTGCCCGGTCGCGGCTCGTGGAGAACCCTTTGCCACCCAGCGTGACGAATCCGGAGGCCATGATGGCGCGCGGCTCGTTGTAGTCCGCACCCTCCAACATCGCGGGCCAGAAGATCGAGTGGTGCTGGATGATATCGCGGCCGATGATGTGGACGATCTCTCCGTCGCCCTTCCACGGCTCCTCCCAGTCGTAGACCTCACTCCCCACGCGGTCGGTGTACTGCTTCGTCGACGAGACGTACTCGATTGGGGCGTCGACCCAGACGTAGAGCACGAGCTCAGTAGTTTCGGCATCGTCTCCGGGGTAGTCGATCCCCCAGTCCATATCGCGGGTGATACACCAGTCCTGCAGGCCGGATTCGATCCATTCACGTGGCTGATTCCGGGCGTTCGACGTGCCTTCGAGGCGGTCGAGAAAGCCCGAGAGGTACTCCTCGAACTCCGAGACCTCGAAGAACTTGTGGGTCCGCTCGCGGTACTCGGCCGGGTTACCGGTGATCGAGGAGACGGGGTCTTCGATCTCGCCCGGTTCGAGATGGCGCTGACAGCCCTCGTCACACTCGTCACCACGGGCTTTTTCACCGCAGTACTGACACGTCCCCTCGACGTATCGGTCCGGCAGGTGTTGGTCCTCGATGGGGTCGTAGGCCACCATGATCTCCTTTTCGTAGATGTGGCCTGCCTCGTCGAGCGCGCGGACGATCTCTGTGGTCAACTGGGTGTTGGTCTCGTCGTGGGTGTGGCCGTAGTTGTCAAAGTCGACGTCGAACCGCGGGAACGTCTTCTTGTACGTTTCGTGCCACTCGAGGGCGAACTCCTCGGGCGAGACGCCCTGTGTTTCGGCGTTGACGGCGACCGGGGTGCCGTGCATGTCCGACCCGGAGACGAAGGCGGTCTGTTGGCCGAGCGTTTTCAGCGCGCGCGAGTAGACATCGCCGCCGACGTACGTCCGCAGATGGCCGACGTGCAGGTCACCGTTAGCGTACGGGAGCCCGCAGGTCACCACCGCGGGGGTGTCGGTCGGGAACTCGTCGTGACTCATTACTCGTCTGTTGCCGAAGACGCCCTAAAAGCCGCTGATTCGCGGCCGTCGACTTTCCAACCGAATTTAAAAAGGATCCGCGTCGAGTTCGGCGTCGGTACCGGTCGAATCGGTCGGCGAGAGCGAGGAATCATCAGGAATTTCGACATTCTGGCGCTCGAAAACGTCGACGGCATGTCGCCCGACCGCTTCGGGAGACGGTCGCTAGATGGCGACGGTTATGTCTTGAAGCACGCGCTCGGCGAGTGCGCTGTTAGCCTGTTCGATCTCCCGGAGGGCGGTCTCGGGGTCCATGTGTGCGGTATCCACAGCCCCGTTGATAAGCGAGGTGGCCAGCGGTCACACTGTCGACTGGCCAATTGTGGAATGGATCGTTGATTGATCGATCCGCGAATAGATCGTTGACCGATCACCGGACGACGGTGACGGTCGTCGGAGCCTCTTCGACGACCTTCTCGGCGACGCTTCCCAGGAGGATCCGAGAGGCCCCCTTCCGGCCGTGACTTCCGATAATGATGTGATCGATGTCGTTGTCAGGGTCTTCGGCGAACTCGACGATCTCCCTGGCGGGTTTGCCGACGGTCGTTTCGACGCTGAACTCGATGTTGGACTCGCGGAGTTTGGTTCGCAACTCCTCGGAGAGTTCGGCTGGCCCCTCTTTGCGCTGGTCTTTGAGCCACTCTTGGAGCAGATCGATGCCCGCTTCGAGCGAGCCATCGGCGGCTTCGATCACACCCAGAAGGACGATCTCCTCGTCGCCCCAGTTGGTGATCGCGTGGTCGACTGCCTTCTGTGCCGGACGGGAGCCGTCGTACGGAACGAGGATCGTCATACCGTCTGTCTATGTCCACCGGATATAAAAGGCCGTCAGGATCGAATCCGATCGAAATCCGCGAGGAACGAGTCGAGCACTTCGCGCGTGACGTGGGGCATACAGACGATCCGGAGTTCGCCGCTGGCGGTCCGCGAGATCCGCCACCCCAACTCCCGAAGCGCCTCGAACGTCGACGGCGCGAGCGAGGCTGCCACCAGCGGCAATACGGGGTCGACGGTGTCGATCCCCCGCGCCCGAAACTCGGCGGCCAGATAGACGGCGTTGGCCTGCTGTTCGCGGTAGCTCGCGCGGTAGCCGTCGGGCCACAGCGCCTCCATCGCCGCCAGCGCGCCCGCCACGCCTGCACCGCTGCGAGTGCCGGTGAGCGTCGCCTGTGAGGTCGTCTCTAAATACGGCGTGTCGACCGCCAGCGCGTCGACGGTCTCGCGGTGGCGGGCCAGAAAGCCGCCCGCCGGAACGGGAGCTTGGCCGAACTTGTGCGGATCGATCGCCATCGAGTCGATAGGGGCGTCGGCAAACGACCACTCGTGGTTGGTGAAAGGCAGTATGAACCCTCCCCACGAGGCGTCGACGTGCATTCGTGCGCCCGCGTCGTGGGCGATTTCTGTGAGCGCGACAATCGGGTCGACGCGGCCGTACTCGGTGGTGCCAGCGACGCCGATCACCAGCGCGGTCTCGTCATCTACGGCCGCCGAAACCGCATCGAGGTCGGCGCGAAACGAGTCGTCGACCGGGACCGTCCGGAGTTCGACACCCAACAGTTCGGCGGCTTTGGTCAGACTGAAGTGGGCGCTTTCGGGGGCGACGACGTTCGGATCGTTTTTCGAGGCCAGGTTGCGGGCCGCCCGAACGGCCTGAATGTTGGCCTCGGTGCCGCCGCTCGGGAGGAATCCGTACGGCGTCTCGAGGCCAGCAATCTCGCCGAGCAGGTCGACGGCTTCGGTTTCGAGTTCGGCGATTGTCTGGTAGGTCGCTGGATCACCGGGGTTGGCCGAGAGAAATCGGACCGCCTCTCGGTGGGCGTCCGGATGGGGGACCGTACACATCGACGACAGAACACGGTCGAAATCCTGCGGCGACCGACGCCGAACACGTTGCATGGGTACCGTATACCAGCGAACGACGTTTAGCTTCTGTGGTCCGAACCGTCGTATTTGCTTATAAATAAGGAAGAATACTCGTACTGGATCGGTACTCAGAACGCCTGGAGCGCTTCGAGCACGGCCTCGGCACTCCCGTCGTCGATGGCTTGGCGGGCGGCCTCTAGCCCATCGTCGAGCGAGTCGACGTCCTCGCGGGCGTAGATCCGAAGTGCGGCGTTGAGTGCGATGGCGTCGGCGAACTGATCGTCGCGGTCGCCAGCCAGAACCTCGCGTGTGATCTGTGCCGAGTCGGCAGCGACATCGTCGACGTTGAGATCCTCGCCCTCGAAGTCCATGCCGTACTCGGCGGTCTCGATTCCGTAATCCGTAAACTCACCATCGGTCCATTCGGCCACCTTAGTAAATCCGGGCCTAATATCGTCGTACCCCTCCATTCCTTGGAACATAATCACACGATGCAGATCGTGGTGTTCGCTCTGCTCGAAGGTCTCGACCGTCTTCTTCGCGAAGGCCAGATGGTAGAACGAGCCGAGGTGAACGTCGGCGTTGGCAGGATTCGCCAGCGTCTCGATGGTGTTGACGAACGTCCGGACGCCCATCATATCACGGCGCTCGAATAGCTCGTCGATAACGGGGTTAAACGCTGGCTGATAGTAGAATCCGAAGCCGGTTTCGTCGACCATGTCGGCCGAATCCTGTGGTGTCAGCTCGGTTGCGATCCCCAGCTCGTCGAGCACGTGTTTATACGCATCCTGTTTCTGGGTCGGCACGCGGTCGCCCGAGTGAACGACGACGGGAGTTCCGGCTGCGGCAGCTACAACGCCCGCGCCGACGCCGAGGATTGCGCTCTTGCCCTTGCCGTCGTAGTTGGCTCCACAGTCGACGGGGTCGCAGTTAGGCGTTGCATAATCGACGTGTTCGCACATCAGATCGGTGTAGGCCGCCAGCTCCGTAGGCGTGTTTCGCTTCCAGCGGTTTGCGAGCCAGAAGGCACCTAGCGTGGTGTGGTCGGGTTCGCCCGCGATGATTCGCTCGAAGGCTTCTGTCGCCTGCTCGCGCGTTAGGTCGTCCGCGGATTTGTGGCCGGAGCCACAGACCTCGGTCATCAGTCGCTTCAGGGGCCACTCGCCGAATTGTTCGGTCGCCTGAGCCATACCTGCCGTTGGCGTGTGGAGTGCAAAAGCCTCCCGTTGTCTTCCCACAGCGTGAAACAGTCCGAAAGCGGTAGATACCCCGCGCGCCTACACTGATCAATGAGTCTTGAGGGTGAGTGGCGGGCGAACCTCGATGCCGTCGACGCAATGCTCATCGACGAGTACCAAAGCGGCTTTCCGGTTACATCCAACCCGTTCGTGGAGATGGCCGTTGACCTCTCGGCGTCGACGGGCGTCGATATCACCGCTGAGGCCGTTCTCGACCGCGTCGAACGGCTCTCGGATCGCGGAATCTTCCGCCGGTTCGGGCCTGTTCTCAACCCGCCCGTTATAGGGAGTTCGACCCTCGCGGCCGTTCGTGCACCGTCCGAGCGGTTCGACGAGGTCGCAGCTATCATCAATAGCCACCGCCAAGTTAACCACAACTATCGTCGCGACCACGAGTGGAATATGTGGTTCGTCGTCACCGCTGGTTCCCGCGAAACGCGGGATTCGATTCTCGAATCGATCGAATCCGAAACCGGCTGTGAGGTCCTTAACCTCCCGATGTTGACCGACTACTATATCGACCTCGAGTTCCCGGTCGTCAACGATGATCGGTTCGCCCGCGAGAGCCTCCAGTCGACCGCCGTCAGCGCGACCCGGATTTCCGAAGAGGCGACCGGCGACTTGAGCCCGCTTGAAGCCGATCTCCTGCTCGCGATCCAGGGTGGGTTCCCGCTGAGTCTCACCCCGTATCAGGATATCGCTGCGGCCATCGACGCCGACAGGTCGGATGTCGTCGAGGCTACGACTCGCCTCCTGGATGCCGGTTGTATCAAACGCATCGGCTGTGTGGTCAACCACGTCGTCACCGGCTTTGCGAACAACTGCATGGTGGTTTGGGACGTGCCCGATGCCCAACTCGACGAGTGGGGCGAACGCGTCGGGAGCCTCCCGTACGTGACGCTCTGTTATCACCGCCCGCGGCGGCCCGATCAAGACTGGCCCTACAACCTGTTCACAATGGTCCACGGCCGCGAGGCCGAGGCGGTCGACGCCAAGATCGACGAACTCGCCAGCGAGTATCTGCCGGTCGACCACGAGCGGCTCTACTCGACGGCGACGTTGAAACAAACCGGTGCGCACTACGAACAGTTGTTGGCTACCACGCAGTAGCCACTTCCTAACCGACACATGAAAGGTCGACTGGCACCGAACATCGAGTATGAGCGACAAGCGGCCGAAACCCAGCGAGTTCGGGACCACTGATGACGCCCCGCCAGTCGAAGAAAAGCCATACAAAATCATCTTCGAAGCCAACAAGTGCTTCGGCGCAGGCCGGTGTGCGGAGGCGTCGAACAACTGGGAGCTTGACCTCGAAACCGGCGTCGCCAAGCCACGGACGTACTTTCTCGACGAGTCGGAGCTCGACGAAAACGTTCGTGCCGCCGAACTGTGCCCAGCAAAAAAGGGGGACGGGATTATCCATATTATTGACCGCAAGCGGGATATCGAGATCGCGCCCGACCCCTATGGTGATGGATCGTTGAGCGTCGACTGGTAGTCGTCGACATCGAAACCCACTTTTGTTGGATAAGCGAAGGTCAACTGCGCGAGGGTGGCTGAGCCAGGCCAAAAGCGGCGGGCTTAAGACCCGCTTCCGAAGGGATCCCTGGGTTCGAATCCCAGCCCTCGCATCGCGTGTCCAAACGATAGTGAGACCGCATATCATTCTGGCTGGATTCGAATCAGTGAGCAGCAACTGACGCCAGTCTCCGAACAAAAACACCCTACCACCAACTCCGCATCGTCGTCTACAGGACTACCCTGTGCGCGACTCTACTGTACGAATCGATATCTGTGCAACTCGCTACAAGGCGTACTCTTTGAAAAAAGGCAACCCCGCCCACACGAAAGGAAAAAGTCTCGCGTAGGCAGGACGCCTTTCAATTGGTCCCCGCTGACGCTTCGGCCCTCCAAAGCGAAGCGTCATTTGTAAGAATAGGTCGTATTTACTTAATGATGTCGAGTCCGGGGAATGTTGTCGAGAACTATCCTACTCGTTGCGTGTGAGAGCCTTTTACACAATCCGATCAAGGGCGATGTTTTTCCGGACAGACGCCTTTCTCTGGTACATGAGTGAGCTTCCAGGACCTCTCCGACGTGCGTTCGCAAACCATTCGTCGTTCGACCAGCTCGACGAAACACGGTTCGAGTCGACGACGACCGCATTCGATGGCCACGTCGAAGCCGAGGTAGTTGACGACTCCGTACGGTTCTCCGTCGAGATGAGCGTTCCCCTGCTCAACGCCGTGACCGAAGAGGAGGTCGCGTCCGTCGTCGAAGACGGCTGGTACGAAACGTTCGAACTGCGTGTCCGTGATGTCGGCGGCGTGTTCCGAACGACACGCGACCTCGAACCGACGGTCGAACGCAACGCCGAGACAGTCGTTGTCGAGGCGACGTTCACCGATAGCAACGACCGCCGTGGGGTCGACGATGCGAGTGCGCTCATCGACTACGTTGAAGGAACCTTCGTCCAGGGGATTATTCCGGGCTATGAGTATACGGAGCCGGTTTCAGGGATTCTCAACCGGGCGCAGCAAGCCGCTGGCGGTAACTAACCCAATAAAAAAACTAGCCCATCGCGATGTAGGTTTGAGTGTTTTCGACGCCGTCGATCGTTTGGAGACCGCTGGCGACGATATCTTTGACCTGTCCCGGTGTCTCGACGGCGATTTTCGCAATAAAGTCGACATCGCCTGCAACGATACTCGCTTGCACGACTCCCTCGACCTCCCTGATGGCACTTTTAACACGGTCCGCCTCGCTCGTGTTCGATTTGACGAGAATGTAGGCAGTGACTCCCATCGACTACTCGCCTCCAGCAAGCGCTTTCGCCGCGGTTTCCTCGCCGACCAATAACTGTCTGACCTCTGAAAGTTCGGAGAACTCAGCGAGAACCGCTACCCTGTCGCCGACCTCCAGCGAATCGTCCGGCAGCGGAATCCCGAGCGACCCGTTGGCTTTCCCGAACGCCAGAATGCGCGAATCCGAAGGCAGTGCGACCTCGTTGAGCGTGTACCCCTTCATCGGTGACTGGTCGGTGATCGTAACGAGAATGATCTGGAGGCTCTGAGCGACGTCCGCGATCGCCTGAATCGACCCACCTAACAGGGCGTTTTTCGCCCCGATCGCACCCAACCGTTCGGGGTAGACGATCTCGTCGACCTCGTCGGCGTACTTCTGGTAGATCTCTTCGCGGTAGTCCTCGTCGATCCGTAGCACCGTTCGACAGCCGTGGTGGTTCGCGATCAGACACGCCGCGAAGTTGACGTTTAGATCGCCGGTCAGTGCTCCAACCGCGTCGGCGTCGTCGATGCCCGCCGCCTGTAAGACGTCCTCTCGAGAGCCATCGCCGTCGACGACTTCGAAGTCAAGTGCACGCGCGCGATCGGCTTTGATTGTGTCTCGTTCGACGTGTGTTACCTCGTGGCCCTCGTCACGGAGTACTCGGGCGGTACGCAAGCCCACACGACCGGCTCCAATGATAATGAAGCGCATGTGACGAGATAACACGTTCTGAGCGGATAACTGTATCCCCGTTGGGTGTCGAGCGGGGCGAATACTTTTGTCTCCGGTATGCGACTAACACCCATGGTTCATGCGTTCGTCATGGTCAAAACCGATGTCGCGGCCTCGGAAACGTTGATCGAGATGATACGGGATCTCTCGGCCGTATCCGAAGCACACATTGTCGCTGGAGAGTACGATCTCATCGTCGAACTCTCGGTTCCGAACGTCTACGACGTCCTCCAGACCACAGCCAGCGAGGTCCAGTCGCTCGATGGAGTCTTGGAGACGAAAACGTATATTTCGCTCGAAGACTGAGTTCTGTGTCTGTACAGCGAGTCGATACTCCAAAGAGTCACGGCCACGTAGTCGACTGTATGGTCTCGATTATCGGGCTCGTGCTGTTCGGTGGTGTGCTTGTCGGCCACACACTTCTCGCGGCCGTTCTCACGCGGTTTCTCCGACTCCGTCTCGAAACACAGTTCGGCTGGATACTGTACGCGCTGACGCTGATTCCGATCATCCTTTTCGTCTCGACGCTCGTGTTCAGCGGACTGTTACAGATCGGTCCGAACCTCGGCTCGCCGACGGTCGCCTTCAGCGTGATGATCGGCCTCCCGCTTGCGGTCGGGTTGACGCTCGACCTACTGTACGTCGCCCAACCTGACGACGTCGATCTTCCGAAAACACAGTAGTGACGTGTAGACCAGTTCGACGCTTCGGAGTGCAGACGCACCTCACTCGGATTCCAAGCGAGTTTTGATCCGGTCGTAGACGGTTTCGGGTGACTGAGTGGCGTCGACGCGGACGAACCGGTCGGGTTCGGCATCGATCAGTTGCTCGTAGTTTTCGCTGACGCGTTCCAGATAGGCTGCCTGTTCGAACTTGTTGGTTTTGCCGCTGCGTTCGGCGGCGGTTTCGGGGTCGACGTCGAGATAGAACGTCAGATCCGGCGTTCGCGTGAACGGCTCGTGGATCGACTGGATGTAGGCCATCGGCTCGTCGAGGTGCTTCGCGAGCGTTGCACCCTGATAGGCGTAGCGCGAATCGCTGAACCGATCCGAAATAACAAGCCTGTCTTCGGCGAGTGCGGGTCGAACGACCCGAGAAAGGTGATCCGCGTGATCAGCAGTATATAAAAACAGCTCCGCGAGTGGGTCGGCCGTCTCTTCGTCGATCGATCGGTAGACCGCCTCGCCGTACCACGAGTTCGTCGGCTCGCGTGTGCGGACCGCGTCGGGGTAGTCAGTGCCTAACGCGTTCCAGACGGTGGTTTTGCCGCTCCCGTCGAGTCCTTCGAGCGTCACGAGCATACAACAGACTCCCAGCGGTGCGGTATGAACCGTTCGCTCTCGGTCGCCGCGCTACCTTTAGGTCGATCCGGTGAGATGTTACTGGTATGCATGTGTTAGTAGCTGGCGGGAACGGGTTTATCGGAATGAATCTCGTCGACGAACTCGTCGACCGGGGACACGATGTGACGGTACTGGCACGGAACCCCGAGAGTGAAGGATTGCCCGACGGCGTTGAGACCGTGAGTGGTGATATCACCGCCTACGACTCGATCAAGTCTGCGCTCGACGGCCAGGACGTCGTCGTTAATCTCGTTGCACTCTCGCCGCTGTTTAAGCCGAAAGGTGGCAACGAGATGCACGACGAGATTCACCGTCACGGCACTGAAAACCTGGTTCGAGCCGCAGAAGAAAGCGGCGTCGACCGGTTCGTCCAGATGAGCGCGCTAGGTGCCGATCCCCAGGGAGCCACAGCCTACATTCGGGCCAAAGGACAGGCCGAAACCCACGTTCGGGAGTCGAAACTCGACTGGGTGATCCTCCGGCCGTCGGTTGTCTTCGGCGACGGCGGCGAGTTCGTCTCGTTTACCAAAAAACTCGCACCGCCGTACGTCGCACCACTTCCCGGTGGCGGTAAAACCAGATTCCAGCCGATCTGGGTCGGCGATCTCGTTGGGATGCTCGCCGACGCCGTCGAAGACGACGACCACGTCAACCAAACGTACGAACTCGGCGGTCCAGACGAGCTAACACTAGCGGACGTCGCCAAGCTCGCCCACGGTGCCGATGGACGGTCGGTGACCGTTGTTTCAGTACCAATGGGGCTCGCTGGCGTTGGGCTCTCGATTGCCGGGTCGATCCCCGGCTTCCCGATGGGTGCCGACCAGTACCGATCGCTCCAGTTCGACAACACCACCGCACAGAACGATATTACTCAGTTTGGCCATAGTGAAGCTGATCTCACCTCGCTCAGAGCGTATCTAAACGCTACGTGACCACGTAACAGGCCGAGATAATGTATGATTAGTTTTATTTCTCCTCACTCATATGACGTGTGATCTCATCTAGCAAGGGTCGATTACTCTGCGCGCGAGACAATTGTGACCTCAGTTGTCTGCCAGTCGACTGCCGTCTGTCTGCTGATCTGTCGGGGGATAAAAGTAATACACCGATTACCGTCTCTGAGTACCGACTAGTACGCTGTTGTGTTTTCGCACCGTCTCCCGTAGGACCTCGCCGCTGTCTGGTGATTAGCAACTAGCTGCTTAGCTACGAAAACTAACCTGATCAAAAGGTTTATATTCGCTATCCAACTGTAATCTTGGCAATGGCAAGGGGAGACAATATATGAAACTCGCAATGATCGGTTTCGGGCAGGCAGGGGGAAAGATCGTTGACAAGTTCCTCGAATACGATGAACAGACTGGATCTGACATCGTCCGAGCGGCTGTCGCGGTCAACTCTGCGAAGGCCGATCTCATGGGATTGAAAAACATCCCACAGGAAAGTCGCGTGCTCATCGGCCAATCCCGGGTCAAGGGCCACGGTGTCGGCGCAGACAACGAACTCGGCGCAGAGATCGCCGAAGAGGATATCGACGAGATTCAGGGCTCGATCGACTCCATTCCGGTCCACGAAGTCGACGCCTTCCTCGTGGTCGCTGGACTCGGCGGCGGCACCGGCTCCGGTGGCGCACCCGTGATCGCCAAACATCTCAAGCGGATCTACACCGAGCCCGTCTATGGGCTTGGTGTGCTTCCGGGCAGCGACGAGGGTGGTATTTATACGCTCAACGCGGCACGATCCTTCCAGACGTTCGTCCGTGAGGTCGACAACCTCTTGGTGTTCGACAACGACTCGTGGCGAAAAACCGGCGAATCGGTCCAGAGCGGCTACGACGAGATCAACAGCGAGATCGTTCGCCGCTTCGGGATTCTGTTCGGTGCCGGCGAGGTCAGAAAGGGCCAAGAGGTCGCCGAAAGCGTCGTCGACTCCTCGGAGATCATCAACACGCTCTCGGGTGGCGGTGTCTCGACAGTCGGTTTCGCCGAAGAGGAGGTCGAAGAGCCGTCGACCGGCGGGCTACTCTCGCGATTCCGGAGCAGCGATTCCGACGACCTTACCGACACAGCCCACACAACCAACCGTATCACGAGTATGGTTCGGAAGGCAGCGCTGGGTCGGCTGACCCTACCCTGTGAGATCAAGGGCTCCGAGCGCGCACTGCTCGTGATGGCTGGTCCCTCGAAGTACCTCAACAGAAAAGGTATTGAGCGTGGCCGAAAGTGGCTCGAAGAGCAAACCGGGAGCATGGAGGTCCGCGGTGGCGACTATCCCATCGACGGCACCGGCCGTGTCTCGGCTGTCGTCCTGCTTGCTGGGGTGACGAACGTCCCACGGATCAAGGAACTCCAGCAGGTGGCCATCGAGGCCCAGGAGAACATCGACGAGATCCGAAACGAAAGCGAGGAAAACCTCGAAGGACTCGTCACCGACGGCAGCGAAGAACTCGAATCGCTGTTCTAACCGGTCAGAGGGACTCTTAGGTACCTCGGCCGTTTCGTAGCCATGGATTGTTACGTTCCCTTTGCAGTAGACGCACCGAAAAGCCGGCTAGCTCCAGTTCTCTCGCCGGCCGAGCGACAGTCGTTCGCAACCGCGATGTTGTATGATGTTCTCGGCGTACTGAATGCCGCCGGATTCGAACCGACGATCATCTCGACGGAGACGATTGCTGACGACCGTGTGACAGACCGTGCTGCCGTGGTAGTCGACGACCGTGAGCTATCGGCGGCGGTCAACGCACGACTCGTCGAAGAATGCCCCACACTCATCGTGATGGCTGATCTCCAACTGGTTACGCCGACGGTGATTGAGCAACTCGTCGACTGTGAAGCCGACATCACCATCGCACCAGGCCTCGGTGGGGGAACCAACGCACTCGTCGTTCGAGAGCCCCGGTTCCGCGTCGACTACCACGGCTGCTCGTATCTCGACCACTGCCAGACGGCCGCCGAACTGGATGCGAGCCTCACGACTGTCGACTCGCGTCGACTCGCGACCGATATCGACGAACCGGACGATCTGGCAGAAGTACTGATTCACGGTGAGGGTGCGGCCCACGACTGGCTCGTCGAGGCTGGGTTCGAACTCGACACGAGCAGTGGTCGTGTCACGGTGTCGAGAATCAGATACCAGTAGCCACTGACTACTCAGTCGAAGCTCGCCGAGAGCCGAGCCGCTTTTGGAGATGAACCCCGAGCATCGAGTATGTTCCCTGGGGGCGACAAGTACGACATCGACATCTCGGTCGACGAGACGGCCGTCGACGCCCTGCTCTCTGTCACGCCGCGTGCTGTCTCGGCTCCCGAAGCGCTCACGTTCTCGCGGAACGTCTTTTTACCGCTGACGACTGCCTGCCGCTATACGTGTGGCTACTGCACGTACTACGACGTTCCCGGCGAGGCGACGCTCATGTCGCCCGAATCGATCCGAAGCCTCGTCCAAACCGGTGTCGACGCTGGCTGTACAGAGGCCCTCTTCACGTTCGGCGACAAACCCGACGACCGCTACACCGAAATCCACAGCCAGCTCAACTCATGGGGCTACGACACGATTATCGACTACCTGTATGCCGCCTGTGAGATCGCACTCGACGAAGGGCTACTTCCCCACTCGAATCCCGGCGATCTCACCCAATCGGAGTTCCGTCGACTCCGTGAGGTCAACAGCTCGATGGGCGTCATGCTGGAGACGACCGCCGACGTGGCTGCCCACGCTGGCTCGCGGCGCAAAACCCCCGGCCAGCGACTGAATACGATCCGGGCGGCGGGCCGCGAGAGCGTCCCATTCACCACCGGCCTCCTCGTGGGTATCGGCGAAACGTGGCGAGATCGCGCCGAGAGCCTGCTGGCGATCGCCGACCTCCACGAACGGTACGGCCACATCCAGGAGGTCATTATCCAGAACGTCGTCCCAAACGAACGCTCGCCGTTCGACCAACCATCGGTCGAGACCATGCGTCGCGTCGTGGCAATGGCACGAGTTGCACTCCCAGATGAGATCTCCGTCCAGGTGCCGCCGAACCTCTCGCCGACGCGTGAACTGATCGACTGCGGGGTCGACGATCTCGGTGGCGTTTCGCCGATCACCGACGACTACATAAACCCTGATTACGCGTGGCCCGCACTCGATGAACTCCGGTCGATCGCGGACGGTGCCGGGCTGCCGCTGTACGAACGACTCCCCGTCTACAGTCGATACCTTCCTGACTCGGTTCGGCGTGCGATGGTCGACCCGGCACGTCGACTCACAGAAAACGCCGACAGTGACGGGAACGAGAGCTGGCTGTCGACGCGGCTTATAAAAGAACTCACCCACTCGTCGGCTACTGGCCAGCGATACCGAGCGGTTGCAGGCCGGGACAAGCCACTCACCGGCCACCAGTGAAACCGGTTCAAAAGTAGGCGTCGGCTACGCCGGGTTAGTCATCGGCTGACAGCTGTTTCCCGGTTGAGTCGTTGGTCGACAGCATCGGCGTGCCGTCGGCTCGCGGGCCAAGCCGTGGGCCGTAGGGGCCGCCGTCGATCTCGATCGGTCGTTTGGTTCGGTAATCCGTCGACCGTTCGACTGGACGACGGCCAATCGCACTGATCATGTCGACGTACTCCGTGACGCTCCGGAACTCGCCGTAGCTGCCCCCGGCGCGCTTCGTTATCTCCTCTGAGAGAATGGTTCCCATGAAGTCGTTCGCCCCGCAGTTGAGCAGTTTCAGGCCTTTGGCGTTGCCGTACTTGACCCACGAGCTCTGGATGTTGTCGATGTTGTCGAGAAACAGCCGCGAGACGGCGATCATCAGCTCGTCTTCGGCATCGGTGGCTCCGCCGTTGACGACGCCGTGTTCGTACAGCGGCGTGTTCTCGTGAACGAACGAAAGCGGGACGAACTCCGTAATTCCGCCCGTGCGGTCCTGGAGAGCACGGACGCGCTTGAGGTGGATCGCCCGATGCATCTCGGTTTCGACGTGGCCATACATGATCGTCGCCGTTGTTCCGAGCCCGGCGGCCATCGCACCCTCCATTGCGTCAAGCCAGTCGTCGGTGGTGATCTTGCCGGGGCAGATCACCTCGCGGACCTCGTCGACGAGGATTTCGGCCGCGGTACCAGGGGCTGTATCGAGCCCCGCCTCGCGGAGTCGGCTGTAGACCTCTTCGTAGGACCACTCGGTCCCACGGCGGGCGTGGTAGGCTTCTTCGGGTGTTATCGAGTGGACGTGGACACCGTCGACCGACATCGCCCGAATCTGGTCGGTGTAGCTGCCCGGATCGATGGCGTATCGCGTGGGCGGTTTGTAGTTGACCTCGCTGGCGGGAGTGTCGTGCCCTGCGAGGATTTCGTGGTGTTCGTCGTCGAGAGCGAACGCCGGATGGAGTCCCGAAACCGAACAGACCTCCGATATTCCGAGATCGAGCGCATCGTCGACGATCCGTTTCGACTCGGCCGGTGTTTTGGTGAAGCCAGCGTGGTCGGCCTCACTGTCGGCTTCGAAGGCGTGAGCAGAGTTCTTGAAATTGCAGAACAGACAACCCACGTTACAAGCGGTGGTGACGTTGTTGTTCAGGTTGGCAACGAACGTCACGTCCTCGCCAACCTGCTCGGCCCGGCGGCGGTCGGCGAGTTCGAGGACCTGTTCTTTCCGCAGGGGATCGATCCCCTTGTGGTCGGTGCCGGTCGTAAGCAGTTCGACCGCATCGTCGACGGTCAACCGGTTCCCGTCGCGGGCGTTGGCGAGCGCGTTCTCGAACGAGAGATCAGTCTCAGCGGTGTGTTCGAACTCAAGGTCCGCTGGCGTGAGCCCAGCGGCCGACCGGCGCGTCATTACCACTGGGTTCTCGGTCCCAAGTAAAAAGGAGTCGGTCGCCTCGGGCTACGGAACTGAAAGATTCATACGGGCGGCAGTCGCCGATACGATCATGACGAGCGTAAAGGAGTTCCGCGTCGACCGCACGCCGACGGAAACAGGCCTCGGTGCCGGTCGGTTCGTGTTTACTGATGCCTACTCCGTTTTCGACTGGGGCCAGATGCCCGACGCCATCCCACGAAAGGGCGCAAGCCTCTGTACGATGGGGGCGTTCAATTTCGAGCTGTTGAAAGACCACGGCGTTCCAACGCATTACCGCGGTGTTGTGGATGAGACGGGTGAGATCGTCGACCTCGCGGGGTGTTCCGAGCCACCGACCGAGATGGCAATCGAGCTCACCCAGGTGCCGGATCTCCCGTACGACAGCGAGACCGGCTACGACTACGACACCTACCACGAGGCTGCGGGCGAGAACTTCCTTATTCCCCTCGAAGTCGTCTTCCGCAACACCGTTCCGGTCGGCTCGAGCCTCCGCACGCGTGGCGAGCCTGCCGACTACGGACTCGACATGGGCGAGTGGCCCGACGAGGCCGTCGACCTCCCCGAGCCAGTCGTTGAGTTTTCGACCAAGTACGAAGAACAGGACCGATACCTTTCGGCCGAGGAGGCCGACCGAATCGCCGGTATCGCCTCGATCTCGGAGCTCGAATCGCTCGCTCGTTCGGTCAACGAGATCATCACCGACCACGGCGAGTCGGTCGGTTTCAGTCACGAAGACGGCAAAATCGAGTGTCTGTACTACAACGGCACCGTCGCCGTCGCGGATGTCGTCGGCACCTTCGACGAAAACCGGTTTTCGGTCGACGGCCACCAGCTCTCGAAGGAAGTGATCCGCCAGTACTACAAGCGCGAACAGCCAGCGTGGGTCGACGCTGTCGCCGAGGCAAAAGTGAGCGTCGAGAAGGCTGACGGGGCCGATTGGCGGCCACTGTGTGAGATCGAACCGAACTCGCTTCCGTCCGGCGTCGTTGCAGCTGTCTCGGAGATGTACGCTGCTGGGACCAACGCCTACACACGAGAGGAGTGGTTCGACGCCCCGACGATCACCGAGGCAGTAGCAACGATCGCCGAACTGAAGTAAAAACCGTTTCCGTCTGCAGGAGTTGCTGTCTTTTCGACGACGCCTCAGTCGTCGGCTGCCTGCGGTGCTTCCGTGGGACCGAGCGGCTCTTTCGGTTTAATCGGTGACCCCTCGGATAGGCCTTTCTTGGCGAGTGCCATACTTCCCATCACTTCGATGATGAGCCGGTTGGCGAGGCCGCTGGTGACGCCGCCGTTGTACGAACTGCTGTCGCTGGTGTCGTACGCTGGCGAGACCTCGACCACGTCGAAGCCGAAGTGCTCGGGATCGAGCGCTTTGACCGTCTCACGAACCATGTAGATCGCCTCACGGGGGATCAGTCCACCCGGTTCGGGCTCGCCGGTGCCGGGCGCGTAGGCTGGCTCCATCACGTCGACGTCGAAGGAGATCCAGACCGCGTCGGTGCCGTCGGTCGCTCGCTGGACCGCGTCGGTGACGATGTCGTCGAGATCCATGTTGCCGACCTCCATCGAGGTGTACCATTTCATATCCGCTTCCCGCATCTCCTCGTAGGTTTCCGGACCGGGCCAGAAGCCACGCGGACCGATCAAAGTGTAGTTCTCGCCGTCCATGATCCCCTCGTCGTACACACGCTTGACCCACGCGCCGTGGTCGTACTTGAAGCCGGTTAGTCCTTCGTCGCCCGTGTCGGCGTGGCAATCGAAGTGGATGAGACCGATGTCCTCGTAGCCGTTGGCCTCCGCCCACCCCTTAATATCAGGGTAGGAGATCGAGTGGTCGCCGCCGATGATGATCGGCGTCGCCTGCTCGCTGATCTCGTAGACCGCGTCCTCGATGTTCAGCTGGCTCTGGCGGGTGTCGCCCGGCGAGACCGCCGCATCACCGGTGTCGGCGACGCTGAACGTGTCGAAGGGGTCGACGCCAGTCTCGATGTTGAAATGCTCGTACGGTGGCGAGGGTACCGTCGAGGCTGCCCGAACCGCACGCGGACCGTACCGGGTGCCGGGGCGGATCGTCGTCGCTGTATCCAGTGGCGCACCGATAATACCGATGTCGACGTCCTCGTCGTCGAGGTCGCTGCGATCGACCTGCGGGAGTTTGAGGAAGGTCGGAATGCCGCTGAAGATGGGTTCGTTCGATTCTTTGTACTGATCGCCGTAAATGTCTTCGCCTGATCGTTCGTCTGTCATGGGTTTGGGTTTCGTGCAATATCGAGCCAGTTGTGCTCGTTTTTGCCTACTAATTCGGTGATTCAGTGGATACTAAAGCGTTTCTTGGTAGAAGATGCAGTTCATTGGGTGAATGAGTGCACACTCGTACAGTTAGAGTGCCCTTATATTCTTTAAGGACCGTTCTCCGTAACGACGTCTGGGCTCTCACAGAAGGTGAGGTGTGTTGCGACATCGAGGGTGTCCTCGGTGTGTCGGGCGCTCCGCTCGAAAAGGAGATGACAGCGATGCAGCGGCAACAGCGGCTCAGGTCGGGTGGTTTCGAGCTGGTCGATCGCAGCTGTCGACGTCTCGTGAAACTCGACAAGTCGCTGGCGGGCGGTCGTCACACGACTGTACTCGGGGTCGACGACCGTCTCTCTGACTGCCTCAGCGGCCGTATCGAGCGCGGTATGGACCGACTCGATTCCGTGGGCCACCTCACCGTCCAGCGGTTCGGGTATCTCTTCGGCGGCGATCGTTGCGATCTCGTTGGCGATGTCGGCCATCAGTGCGATGTCTTGGGCCGCCGAGCGGTACCCGATGAGTGGGAACCCCGAGCCGACGCCCACCGATTGGTTGAGCTGCGGGTTGCGATAGGTCGTGAACACGAGCCGCAAAAAGAGCGAAAACAGTTTTTCGAGCTGTGGGCTCCGGTTTTGGGCCCGCCGGGCCGCCTCGGGATCGGCAGCCAGCAGGGCTTCGACCGCGCTTGATCTTATCGTCGACTCGGTCCGCCCAAGGCGGCCGAACAGCGTCGGTAGCTCGAAGTCGTCGGGATCGACCGAACACCTGATGGTGATATGCGTGGTCGACTCCTCGACGATGCCGAGGCCCATCAGTCGCCGCTCGGCATCGAGGACGGCGTCGTACTGCGCCGACGTGAGTGCGGTGTCGGTTTCGATCTGGATGAATCCGCGACCGAGCACGTACTGGGTGACCACTGCCTTCGAGAGCGCGTCCGCACTCATCGAGTCGGCCGAAATCGTCGTTTCGGTCTCCATCAAGGCTGGCTCTTTCGGGGTCACGAGCAGCGAGTTACCGTTTTCGTCCCGTTGGACGATGAACTCGTCGCCCTTCGTCAGCCCGTGGTGGCGCGCCCAGTCGGCGGGAACGGTCACCGCGAGCGTCGACGAACCCAACTGTTGGGCCTTCCGACGGATCTGTCGATCATTACTCCTCATCTCACCGACCCCAGAATCTGTCTGTGTTGAACCATCTGGTTGTAAAATCTATTGTCATTGCACTGTATAAACTACTGGGTACATATTTCACCAAATATATACGATAAAACGAAACGGTGTCTGTTCGATTACTCGTCGTCGTCCCCGCCGGCGACGATCGTCCGGTGGCCATTTCGGTTCAGCGTCCGGACGCCGTAGCTGTCCTTGGTGGCGTACGCAACGGCAACGAAGGTGACAAGGCTGACACCGGCCGCGATGAACGTTGGCAGCCCGTCGAACGCCGAGGTGAATATGTCGTTTTCGATGTACAGCAGCGTGTTCTCGTAGGCGTACGTCGTCGGCACCATGGCGAACAGCACCAGCCGTGTCAGCGAACCACTGACCATCGAAGCCAACGCCGCCGGCGTGGTCGCCATCTCGGACCAGTACAGTCCCAACACCAGCGGGACGAACGCGCCCGCCAACATGATGTCGAACGCCAACACGAGCAACATCCCGGTCGCCGAAACCCGGATGGCAAAGAAGACGCCAAGCAGCGTGATGGGGACCGCCATCAGCCGGGTGACCGTCAGCAGTTTGTCGCTGTCGGTACCGAGCAAACTACTGTCGTCGGTCGACTCGTTGTCGGTTGAACCGCCGTCGGTTGCGACGGCCGTGCTCTCGTCGACGCGGATGTTACCGATGTTGCGGGCGAGCACGGCCGACGTGCCGAGGATCGCACCGTCACTGGTCGAGAAAGATGCCGCGAGGATGCCAGCGATTACGAGCGCGGCGAGCCACGGCGGCACGGCGTTCTGTAGCAGTGTGTAGAGAACGGCTTGACCGCCGCCTTCGACACCCAGCGACCCAAGAATCGAGTCGGCCGACAGCGCGACGATTGAAAAGGGAATCCCGATGATCAGTGTGCCCGCACTCCCAATGAAGCAGGCCTTTTGGGCGGTTTCGGGACTGTCGGCCGCAAACACTCGTTCCATGAAATCGATGGCGACGATGTCACCGAGGCCGAGTGCGACGATCGTTGCTAGATTGATGTAGGCCCCCTGGCTCGGATCAGTCAGCTGGCCGAGGTTGCCCGGTCCGGCCCCCTCTGGGATGGTGAAGCCGAACTGGCTCCCCACGAAGATGATGAGCGCCATCGAGCCGACGAAGGCGATTCCCGCCTGGAGGAAGTCGGTGTACGCCACCGAGAACAGTCCACCCGCGACCGTGTAAGACAACACCAGTCCGGCGATGACGAACACCCCGACTTGGAAACTCGTGCCGACGAAGATCTCGAACAGGTAGCCACCGGCGACGAGGTTCCCCGCCAGCAGGAAGGCGTAGGCGACCGACATGATCACGCTCGCGAGTACTTCGGCCGTCCGACCGTACTTGCGCCGGTAGAAATCAGGCAGCGTCGTGAGGTTCATCCGGTTCATCGGTTTGGCGAAGAACAGTCCGGTCAGAAGCAGACACAACGCCAGCCCCACCGGAAGTGCCGCACCGGCCCAGAAGCCGAAATCGGCAACCAGATCCGTGTTCCCAAGCGTCGCATTCGAGTCGAGCGATTGGGCCATCAGCGTTGCTGCCGCCAGCGGGAGAATGAGCCCCCGGCCGGCAACGATATAATTGATACTGTCGCCTTTTACTTTCCGAGCGACGTAGAAACCGATCGCCATCATCGCCGCAATAACGCCGAAGATCCCGTACAGAATCACGCTCATCGGCTGTTTACCTCCGTCAACCCACTGGTGGCTGTTGTGCATCTGTCTATCCTATTGCGCAATTGGGTCTGCTTCGCGTGCATATTTTCAACAGAAGTTGAGAAACAGCCAAGGATAAAAAGCTCTGGCCTGTATTTGTATGATTGTCCTGGGTAACACGAATGCACGTATAAACGACGCCCATCTATACGAATACGTATATACAGTTTATACAACTCGTCGGAACCTGATCGGACAGCCTACCGGTGCGAATCCGACCGCTGTTGGGTGGCCTTACGCGGATTCGAGGGACACAAAAAGACCTACAGCCGAGCCAACGGCGTACCCGTAGTGTCGGCTGCGACGCGGAGTTCTCGCCAGTCGACCAGGCTGCGTTTGAAGCCACGATAGCTCAGTATTCGTCCTCGGGGCGCGAAAACCACGAGCGCAAAGGATTCGGGAATCGAGCGTTTGTCGATCCGTGTGAGTCCGGAGATCGATTCGGGGCTCGTGTGTGAGTGGTAAAACACGCGCGGCGGCGGTGGCGTTCGCTCGTCGACAGTTGTTTCGAATCGGCGTCTCGGCATCGACGAATCGTTCGGGAACGGCACGTGACGGGTCGCATGCAGACGCCTGCCGCGATGCTGACAGCCGAGAAAGCCGCCAGCCTCCGCTGGGTGGTGGGCTGCGACGTGGCTCTCGATGGACGCGCGGATGGCTGGCGGAATGACGATCGTTCGGATCGGCCACGGAAGCACACTGTACTCTATCAGTGGTGTCGTACAGTCCTTTCGACTCTGGCAGACAACTGCGCAAGGGACCGTCGCTACTACCGCTTTCAGACGACTCTGTTCGGTCTATTCGTCTCGGTCGTCCACCAGTTACGTACCAAACGTCTTCAGGAACTCGCCTCAGTCGTTGGCGACGGTCGGCGCATCGGTTTTCTCGATCCCACCGTCGACCGGCTCGGTCGGATTGGCCTTTTGGGCCGCCTTCGAGAGTCCGAGCTGGTAGGCGCTCGGGTCGGCCGAATCCCGGAGGCTCGTCCGGCCGCGGTGGACGCCAACCGCGTCGTCGAGATGCAGGTCGACCGCTTCAACGAGCGCCTCGGCCTCGAGTGGCTGGCCGCGGGCCTTGATTTCGTCAATAAGTGCATCGTCCGGCACGTCGAAGGCGCGCTGGGTGATGATGGGGCCCTGATCGAGGTCAGTTGTGACGTAGTGAGCCGTGACACCCGCGATTCTGACGCCCTCCTCTTTGGCTTGGCGGTAGGCTGCCGCGCCGGGGAACGCAGGCAGCAACGAGGGGTGGATGTTGATAATACGATCCTCGTAGCGGAAGACGATCTTCGGGCCGAGAATCCGCATATACCGAGCGAGGACGATCAGGTCGACGTCGTGTTCGGCCAGAATGTCGAGCATGCGGTCTTCGTCGGGCGATCCCTTGCCGTCGCCGACGTCGTAGAACGGAACGCCGTGCGAGTCGGCCAGTTCGCGGAGCGTGCCACGGTTGCCGACGACGGCACTGATTTCGACGTCGAGATCGCCGGATCCCGAGGCATCGAGCAGAGCTTCGAGGCAGTGGGATTCCTTGGTGACGAACACCGCAATGCGCTGGGTTTCGCGGTCGCTGGGAAACCGGACCTGGATCTCGACGCCGAGTTCCCGACCAAGCTCCGAAAGCGCCTCGCGGAGCTCCTCGCGGTCGGTCGACATCTCGCCGGTGTCGACGCGCATCGACATGCGGAAGAGCCCATCACGGACCGCCTGATCGAGGTCCTCGATGTTGATTCCGCGCTCGAAAAGCAGGGTGGTGACGCGTGCGATGAGTCCGGTTTTGTCGCCTCCGATAACGGTGATCTCGGTGAGTTCGGTCGTCATCGACACACCTCCACGCCGCCTTCGATTGGGGTCATTACCGGCCGAAAGCAACCCGGAGCCAAAAACGTGTCCATCCTTCGAATGGTCCACATACGCGAGTGTTATCCACGAACGTGCCCAAACGCGCGGTTCCAAAAGAGCTTTTGACCACGCTCGCCCACCCTCGCGTATGACTGCCTACACTGCGACCGTCACTGTGCGGCTGAAACACGGCGTGCTCGATCCAGAGGCCGAAACTACCAAGCAGGCGCTCCAACGACTCGGCTTCGACCTCTCTGCGCTCCGAGCGGCCGACCGCTACGAAGTCGACCTCGCGGCCGACGACGCCTCCGAAGCCGCCGAACGTGCCGAGGAGATGGCCGAGCGCCTGTTGGCGAATCCCACGATCCACGACTACGAGGTGTCGGTCGCGGAGGCCGACGGGGACCGATGACTGTCGCCGTTATCCAGTTCGGCGGCTCGAACTGCGACCGGGATGCGGTTAGGGCACTCAGGTATCTCGGGATCGACGCCGAACGCGTTTGGCACGAAGACGGTCTCCCAGCGGATACCACGGGGATCATGCTTCCCGGCGGCTTCTCCTACGGCGATTACCTCCGTGCGGGCGCGATGGCCGCCCGGTCGCCGGTCATGGCCGAGATCCGCGACGCTGCCGCGGACGGAACGCCAGTTTTGGGCGTCTGCAACGGCGCGCAGATCGGCAGCGAATCCGGGCTCACCGACGGCGCGTTTACGACAAACGAGAGCGCCCGCTTCCAGTGTGAACACGTCTTTCTGCGGGTCGAGAACGCGGAGACGCCGTGGACCAAAGAGTTTGACGAGGGCGACGTTATCGAAATCCCGATCGCCCACGGTGAGGGTCGCTTCGAGATCACCGACGAGCGCTACGAGAAACTGGAGGCCGACAACCGCGTGCTGTTCCGGTACTGTGACGCTGATGGTGAACTCACCGAGGCGGCGAATCCCAACGGGTCGACTGGCAACGTCGCCGGGATTTTGGGCGAGCACGAATCGGTCGCCGTGTTGATGCCCCATCCCGAGCGGTCGACGCTGCCGGATGTCGGCGGAACTGATGGACAAGCGATTTTGACTGGCTTCCGTGCTTGATTGACTCGGTGCAGACCTACTTCGAGCGGATTTTAAATAGAACGTATATTTCAGTAGTCGGTCCCTACCGCGCCAACGGCATCGCGTAACTCGTCTCCTCTTCGATGACCAGTTGCCACGTCCGCTTGCAGTCACAGTCGACCTGCCCGAACACACTCGAATCCTGCCGGAGATCGAAGTCCTTGATCGCCTTCTGGACTCTGTCGTCGCACTCTCCACAGTTGTGCGCGCCCCGATCTGAGCCGTGGCCTACTGGGTCCGAAATGACGATCGCGTCGACGTCCGCGGTCTGCTCTAGTACATCCGCGACCGACCAGAGCCACGGCGGTCTGTAGCCGCCCGCTCGAAAGAGTTCGTTGACCATCGTGTAGCGCTGGACGTTACAGGGGTTCATCGACACCGTGTGGCAACCGTCGACGGCGGCACACCGCCGGATTGACTCTGCCATGTCGTCGCGGGCCTCGGGCTCCGAGAGGAACGGCGGCTTCATCAGGAGGTAGGCCTTGACGCCCGCACCTGCTTCCTTGGCAGTGGCGCAGGCAGCCTCGAAATCGGTGAATTCGAAATACTTGTTCACACAGTCGTGGCGTACGCGGTCGGTCGCCGTTTCGAGGCCGATGGCCACGTCGACCGCGAGCCCCTGGTCGGTGAAATCCGTGAGTTTATTCTCGTCGACGAAATCCGGCAAGGATTCGAGGACGATCCGCTCGCGGTTGCCGAACGTCTCGGCGATCGCCCGGCGGGTTTCGGTGGGGACCTCGCGCTCGTCGAGGAAGGAGCCGGAGGTGTAGATCTTGATCAGATCGGTGGGCTGGTCGGTGTTGTCGGCCTCGTGGTCCAGACAGGCCTGGATCTGGTCCATCAGCGCCTCGTGTTCGACGGTGCCGCCCTCGACGCTCTCGGCGACATAGCCACACATCGTACAGCCACCCGCCCGCGCCCACCGGCAGCCGCCGGTGTTGAGGATGATCGTCAGTGACTCGTAGACGCCGTCAGGGGTGTTGTCCTCGTCGACCCAGACACGCGTGGGCTCGTGTGGGTCGTAGTGCTTTTCTTTGAGACCGCGGATCTCGCGCATCACCGAATTGTGTGCGTCCATCCCGCGCCCGTCTTCGTACACCTCTGGGCTCGGCTTGCTCATTGGGCGTAGTTCTCGCCTAAGCGATAAAACCGCATCGCACTGCCAACCCGGGTAGCGTGCGGTCGAAGTGTGGTGGGAGGAGAAGCGACAGCGGGGGCCACACAGACAGTAGTCACCGTCGGTCACGCAGCCCAGGGGTGAGACGGCTGTGACCCAGTGGATTGGTGACCACGGAGTTGTGGTGGGATTGCATGTGCCGTCCGAACGCCGGTAGTCATACCACCAGTGCGTCGCACTGTTGAAGTACGGACCGCCAGCTTAGACACATAAGCAACCATACAACCCACGTTATTAGTAATTATACCTATGCATATAGGCACATTCAAACCGATGCCCCAATGTGCATAGGTTCTTAATGTTCGATGATAATAATTCTCTCCGAAAAGACGGTCAGTTAGATATCCCTTGTTCCTGTTCGAAGAGTTCTGTGAGTAGTTTCTGTTGGCCTGCACGGAGATGCTGGAGGAACGTCGGTCCAGAGATCCCGAGTCGCTCAGCGATCGTTTCGCCGGTGTTTGTCCGTGGCCATGCAAAGAATCCCGCATGGTACGCCGCTTGCAGCGTCTCGTGTTGTCGGTCTGTGAGCGTTTCTTCGAGTTGTTGGGAAAAACCTTGGGGTGTGTCGACCGAGGTATCGAGCTGTCGTTTGGCTCGGAGTTCGACCTGTGAAAACGTGGTGGAGAACTGCTCTGCCAGCGTCCGAACGTCGGTCGTCTCGGGGACTGAGATTGAGACTGTCGCGTGGCCTCCGGTCGCGCGAAACGCGGTAAGTGAGACACCCTGTTCGGCCAGACAGTCGACGATCGGATTCCTATCGGTGGTCAACGTTGCGACGAAACACGCCTCGCGTTCGACCAGCACGGCTGGCTCTTCGAACCCTATCTGCTTGGCAGTCTCGAAAAACGCGTCCGGATCCGTCTGTTCAACGAGAACGAACTGTCGGAGACGGCCATCCGAACGCGTGTATTGGCTTTCGATACTGATCGTGCAATCGATACGCGCCGACAGCGTACTGAGTTGCTCGGTTTCACAGTCGATCTCGAAAACGACCTCGGTGTCCGCATCGCCGACGAGTGCACGCCGTTGTTCGGCCGTCCGAAGCGCGTAGCCGATCGTCTCGCCGAGTTCGGCCAACACGTCCTGTTCGCGGTGGCCAACTGTCGTCTGATTCGACGAGTACACCACCAGTACGTCATACAATACCCCGTTGTGGACGATCGGAACGAGAGCTGCAGTGCCCGAATCAGCCTCGGTTTCGGTGACGTATCTGAAACTCGTCTCACCGGATTGTGACGTCTCTGTCGGCGTTTCGACCGCAACCTGCGGGCGATCAAGCAAGGTTTCGAGCGTCTCGGAGCAGTATCGATCTGCTAACGAAACAGGCGAGTCGACCACGACGTTTGCCCCGAGTCCAGCTTTCGCTCGGGGGGTCACGCGGTTGGTTTCGAGATCGTATTCGCCGATCCAGGCGTACGTGTACCGGTCGTCACCGACAAGCCGTTCGCATACGAGCCGCTCTATTTCGCGTTGTGAACTCACACTGGTAATCGCCCGGTTTACCGACCGGATCACCTCGTTTGTCTGTCTGAGTGAGGTTAGTTCGGTTCGCTGCCGTTCGAGTTCCTGTTTGTGTTCGTCCAGCAGCGCGGCCTGTTCGAGCCGCGTCAAGGCGCTTTCGGTGTTTGTTGCGACAATCAGTATCGCATCACGGAGGTAGTCGACCGCGGTGTCGGCTTCCGCGGTTCGACCGACCAGCACCCCATGGCTACCGAGTGAGGCCCAACAGCTCACTGTTTCGAGTGATTCGACTGTCTCAGGTTCGACGACAACCGGCTCTGCTGTGTCGGCTACCGTAGAAACCGGGTCTGCGGTAGGAAGCTGCTTGCGGAGCGATGCCGACAATCCGCTGTGAGCGACGACAGAGCGTCCCTCTGGGCCTGATGCGATTACTGCGGCACCCTCGAAGCCGAGGGTCTCGCAGGTGAGCTCGACGGCGGTTTCGTAGACGGCAGTGGGTGAGGTCGCCCCGATAAACCGGTTGGCGTCGGCCGCCAGCGTACGGTTCGTCTTTTCACGGCGCATCTGTTCGACCGCGTTCCGAACCCGATTTGCCAGCAGGTCGGGCTGTTCGATCGCGGTCGTTTTCTCCATGTACTCGGTGGCACCTTTCTGCAACGCCTCCGAGGCGATTTCGCCGCCACCATGACCGGTCAACAACACAATCGGAAGGTCGGGTTGTTGCTGTGAGACGACCTCAAGCAGCTCGATACCATCCATCGTCGGCATCCGGTAATCCGTGATCAAACAGTCTAGCTTCTCGTCCAGTTTATCCGAAACACTCCGCGGTCGGGATTCGGTGTCGAATCGAAGTTCAGAGACCGATTCACATCGACTGGGGATCACATCCAGTGACTGTGGATCGTCGTCGACGTAGAGGACCCGGATCGACCGAAGCATTGCGTCTCCTTACACGTCCCTCATACTGAATGTTTTGTTTATTGTGACACTACCACAAAACCCGTCAGTAGTCATCAGCTACCGAAAGTAGGAACTCGCTACCTGAGGAATCGGTCGTTCACGTCCTCGTCAGGAACCATACACTGGTCCTTCTTTCCGAACCAGTCGTACCGGTTTGCGGCCACGACGTCGTAGAGTCGGTCGCGGACCCACCCCGGCACGAGGCGGCCCAGTGACAACAGTCGGTAGATGCCGCCGAGGTGTTCGCCGACACGGATCGCCGCGTCGGATTTAGTGTAGATTTGCCCGTCGTCGACCAACACGACCGTTTCGAGGTTGTCGGTCGACAGGCCGCTTTGCTGTCGAACCCGGTTTCCGAGCGCCGATTGGAGCGGCGCGAATCGGATCCGTCCCTCTGGATCGCGTGGAATAATATACTGGATTGTGCCGTTACAGAGATTACAGACCCCATCGAACAGCAGTATCGGGTGGTCACCACTCTCGCCGATTGGGTTTTTTTCACCAGTCGTCATAGCCATCACTCATATGTACACGCTGTTGCTCAGGAGATGATTGGTGCTACGGGTGTGTTAAACCTGCCTTCGGCTGTCCGGCATCCGGTCCGTTCTGTCAGCCCATTCTCCCAGGAGCTGTCAGTTGTGTTCTTCACGTGTCCGACGACACCAAACAGTGGTTTAACGAATCGTCACTGTATCTACCCTTTCGTATCCCGCTGGGATTACCGCTTTCTGACGTGGCGAACCTCACTGGCGACCCCACGTGACGAGTCGACCATTTCGGGGCCGCTCATCTCGGCGCGCCCGATCCCGAACGCCTTCGGCCCACGAATGACGACCTCATCGCCCGGTCGAATCTCCTCACTCGCGTCGATCACGCCCGGTGCGAGCACGCTGCCGTGGGGAACGAAGCCATCGATCTCGACGAGTTTCGTTGGCGCGTCGCTGTCGACCCAGCGGTCGGCTCCTTCGAGCGTCATCGCCAGCATGCCGTACTGTGGAACCATCGTCGCCAGCTGTTCGCCGTCACTGTTGCGAACTTGCAGTTTCGGATACCGTCCGGTGGTTCGAATGTCTATCTCATCGAACAGCAGGTCGCCTGCGTCGGGCCCGAACTGGTAGTCTGCGATCGCTTTGACCGTGTTGTGCTCGCGTTCGCGTTTCGAGTATTTGAGTTCGCCAGCCATTGCGCTCGCGAGGTTCGACAGCGACTGCGAGGAGGTGGGGTGGCCCTCGACGGTGTACTCGACGTCGACGTTCAGATCCGGTTCCACGCGTTCGACGATTTCGCGGTAGCCGTGTTCGGGGACGTGCGCGATAATCCGTGGGTAGTCGTTTCGCTGGAGGTAGCGCCGGAGCACTTCGGCGACGAACTGGATTTCGTCCTCGGACCAGCGACCCGTTACCACCGAATCGTAGTGCTGGGCCGGGTAGGTGAGTTCGAGTTCAGGCGGGACGACACCAATCGGCGAGGTCATCGAGACCGTGTGGCCGCGGAAGGCGATGGCGTCGTGGAACTGTCCGTGGCTCTGGGAGTCGCTGTAGGGTTTGCGGGCCGAACACGGGACGAGCACGAGTGGATTCTCGAACCGGTTGCGGTAGCGGGTCGTCACACGCTCGGCAAAGCGCTGAATCTCAACCCGACGAATCGAATCGCTCGTCGCCGCGGCGAGTTCGGTGTTTCTGATCACCGGGGTTCGGGCCTCTATGTAGCTATACTGGCTGTCGAACTCCCGAAACGCAGCCGTGAGCCAGTTGTCGTGGCGGGCCTGTCCCTCGATGTAGTCGCGCAGTCGACCGGCCCGGATTCGCTCTCTGACCCGTCGGAGTTCGGCGTCGAGCGCGTTCACGTTGTGGTCGATGCACTCGGCCTGGCCGAACTCCTCACGAGGCTGCTGGCAGGCCGGACAGCTACAGGGAAGCTCTCGGAGGTCTTCGAGGAAGGCTTCGCCGTCGCTGGTCAGATACATGCCTTGGCTCCCTTTTATTTTCGCCAGTTTGGCGTCGACCGCGTCGACGCCCGCAAACACCAGCGTCGCCACGTTCACCGGTGTCGCAACGCCCGACAGCACGATCGCGGTATCGGCCGGAAGCGCGTCTTTCGTGCGGACGATTGCGTCTTTAAATGCTTCACCGTGACCGACAACCCCTGAGGCGTCACTCAGAATATAGGCGTCGACGCCGAGGTCGCGGGGCGACTGCGAGGAGACGACCGCGGCGGCGGGGAAGTCGACGTCGACGGGTTGTGTCGCGAACGCCTCACGGACCTCCTCGCGCGTGCCTGCGGGCAATGATCGGTGTGGCAGCAGTGTCAGCCGGTCGGCGTCACCCTCGGGAATCGGCCGGTCGGCCGTCCACTGGCTGCCAGCGTCGACGAGCACGTCGTCAACAAGCGCCGGAGTGAAACGCGGTGTCGAGAGCCGCAGTTCGCCGAGACGGGCCGCGCCGTCGCGGTCGAGAACTTCGAAATAGTCGGTCATACCAGGGTTCGGCAGGCGAGCGTGAACTATCTTGCTTTTCGTCGACCTGGGGGTTTTTCCAGTTGCCGGTCGATTCGCCGGTATGGATCCAACTGGCGCGTGGGGCCGTGAGCGAACCGAGTCGTTTCTCACTGCCGAGACGATCCCGCTTCGGCTCTCGTGTCGACGTCCCAACGGCGACCTCTGGATGCTCTCGCTGTGGTATCGCTACCGAGACGACGCGCTGTGGTGTGCGACCAGCGCCGAAGCCGACGTCGTCGACTACCTCGCCCACGACGACCGTGTGGCGTTCGAGATCTCGACCAACGAGCCACCATATAAAGGTGTCAGAGGGAATGGAACCGCGAGTGTCGACCCTGATCTCGACAAGACGCTTTTAAAAGGCCTCCTCAACCGGTACCTCGGTGGAACCGACTCACCGTTGGCCGAGCGATTGCTCTCGCCCGACCGAGAGGAAGTCCGGATCCGGATCACCCCTTCGCGCACCTATACGTGGGATTTCAGTGATCGAATGGCTGGATCGGTTCCGGATAGCCCCCAGTAGCCACTGCCTACTGCGAGCAGTCGACGCCATCGATTCTTTCACAAAACAGTACTCACCTCCTACGGTTCGTTGTCGAGAAACGTCCGTAGTTCCTCGCGGTAGGCCTCGGGGCGATCTTCGATGACCCAGTGATTGGCCCCATCAAGCCCGACGAGTTCGGCATTCGGAATATCGGATTCAAGCCGTTCGCCGTACGAGATCGGCTGGAACTCGTCGTCAGCACCCCACAGCAACAGGGTTCGGGCGTCGACCTCCCCAGGGTCGACCTCGGTCGTATGGTTCGTGTTCGTCGCGATCGCACACCGCGACAGGGAAATCCGGCCCTCCTCGGAGTCCCACGGCGCTTTCATTCCCGCGACGAACTGCTCGTCGACATCGTCGTCCACGAGCCCGTCGCGGAACATCCCGTCGAGCATGCCCTGCACGTCGTCGACGCCTATCGACTCGATCGTCGACGGGAGGCCGAGGTTGACGATCGACTCGATCGGCCACGAGTCGTAACAGACCGCATTGGAGAGAACAAGTCGGTCGACGGCCTGCGGCTTGTGGACCGCGTACCGAAGCCCGACGCCGCCGCCAAGATCGTGGCCGACAAACGCGACAGGGCCGACATCGAGTTGATACAACAGGTCGTCGACCATCGCCTCCTGCGCGCGAATCGAGCGGTCGAAACTGTCGTGTTGGGCGGAGTTGCCGTAGCCCACCATATCGGGGGCAATCACCCGGTAGTCAGTAGCGAGGTCGGTCACAACGCCGCTCCAGAGGTACGACGAGGTCGGAATCCCATGCAAGAACACGATCGGTGGGCCGTCGCCCGCGTCGTAGTAGGCGACATCGAGGTCGTGACCGTCGACGGTGACGGTCGTCGAATCCTGTTCAGTCGACCATGTGTCGTACTCCATACACGATCTTCCCCCGCACTTCGGGAAGCGGTTTTTGCGGAGTACTACGGCGTTAGGTGTTGACTACTATACGTGTCTTTCAGTGGTAGTCGTCGACTACTCCGGCCGTCTGAGCCACGATGGACTGAGAAACGCAACCTCACTGGCAGCGGGCGTCGAACGTCAGTGTTACACTGGGACAGCCAGTAGGTCGAGTATGGCCGACGAACACGGCGGGTTCGAAGCGATCCGTGAGAACGTCGACGGCCACCCGATGGTCGGACTCCTCCGGTACGCCCTGCGCTACTGGCCGCGGCTTCTCGCTGGCGTCATCGCAGCCGTTCTCACACGGTTTGCTCGCCTGGTCCCGGCGCTCGTTGTCGCCGCCGCCATCGACCGCGTCGTGCTCAGTGGGCCCGATCCCGGACTGCTGACGGACGTAGGACTGCTGCCGACCGGTGAGATTACAGGTGAGGCTGCCCGACTCGCCCTGCTTCGGCGGTTGGTCGCCATCGCCGCGATCGCGTACCTGGTTCGTTCGGTGACGCGATTTGTCTCGCGGTACCTGCTGCAGTCGACCGCTCAGAAAATCCAGCGGGATCTCCGGAACGACGCCTACGACCACCTTCAGCGGCTTTCGATGGATTTCTTCGTCGACCATCAGACCGGCGGCATGCTGTCGATCCTCAACAGCGACATCAACCGCCTCGAACGGTTTTTGAACACCGAGTTCCGCCAGCTGATCCGCGTTGTTGCGACGGTTGGGGGAATCACCGTGATCCTCTGGAGCTATTCGCCGAAACTCGCCACTATCGCCCTACTTCCGGTGCCGATTATCGGCCTTGCCAGCGCGAAGTTCCTCACCTGGATCGAGCCCCGATACAAGTCGATCCGCGAGACCGTTGGGCGACTGAACGCCCGACTGGAGAACAATATCGCAGGCGGCGACGTGATCAAGACGTTCGACCGCTACACCTTCGAGTACGACCGGGTCGCCGCTCAGAGCGACCGCTACCACGACGAACAGGTCCGAGCGCTTCGTATGCGGCGTGGCTTTTTCGCGAGCCTCCGGCTGCTGACTGGCGTTGCCTTCGTCGCCATTCTCTACGTGGGTGGCCGGGATGTCATCCTGCTCGGCGATGCGGGAGCGCTCTCGACCGGCGCGTTCGCCCTGTTTTTTCTCTATCTCCGGCGGCTCTACTCGCCGATGCGGCGGATTGGTCGGTCGGCCAACCGATACCAGCAGGCCAAATCCAGCGCCGAACGTGTCTTCGGCTTGCTTGGCCAGACGCCAACCGTCTCCGACCCGGTCGACCCCCACGTCGTCGACACAATAAACGGAGACATCGAGTCCGACCACGTGACGTTCGCCTATGGCGATCGCGAGCCAGTCATCCGGGACGTCTCGCTCGATATCACGGCCGGAGAGACGATCGGTCTCGCCGGTGAGACGGGGGCGGGAAAGTCGACGCTCACCCGCCTCGTCCCCCGGTTCTACGACGTGGACGCGGGAGCCGTCAGGGTCGACGGCGTCGACGTCCGCGAGTACGCCCGCCAGGATCTCCGCCGGGAGATCGTCATCGTCGGCCAGTCGCCGTACCTCTTTTCAGGCACGGTGGCTGAGAATATCGCCTACGGCGACGCGGACGTCCTCTCGGCGCTCCGGGAGGGCGACTCGGTGCCTACCGACGTGGTCGAAGCGGCTGACGCCGCCGAGGCCGACCGATTTATTACCGAACTGCCACAGGGCTACCACACCGAGATCGGCGAGCGCGGTGTGAAACTCTCGGGCGGCCAGCGCCAGCGACTCGCCATCGCGCGGGCCATTCTCAACGATCCTGCGATCATTATCCTCGACGAGGCCACCAGCGACGTCGACACCGAGACCGAAGGCCACATTCAGGAGAGCCTCTCGCGGCTGATTGCCGACCGCACGGCGCTGGTGATCGCCCACCGGCTGTCAACGATTCGGGATTCCGACCGGGTGGTTGTGATGGAAGACGGCGAACTAATCGAGCAGGGGCCCCACGACGAACTGGTCGCCGCGGGCGGCACGTACGCGGACCTGTGGGGCGGGCAGGCCGACGAGACCGCGATCGCTGATTGACCGTCGAGCGTGCGGTTGCGTGGGGGTATCCCAGTCGTATTCGGCCTTTTGCAGGCTTCAGCCACCCATCGGGATTGAATCACCGAGGTGCTGGCTGGTTTTAAATAAGTGGCCCCTCCGACTGTGTGGTTCTCTCGACTGAGTCGGCGGCTGCGCTGCGGTCGACATAGTGGTGCAGTATACACGGACTACCGACGAGTAGCGACCGGCTACTGTCGATCACAACTCAGCGTTGATCGTCTCCGGACGCCGGCCACTCCCGCATATCCGAGTTGACGAGGCCGAGCAGTGCTTGTCGCCGTTCGGCACGCTCGTCGACCGATGTTTCGAACGCCTCATGGTCGACCGTTGGAACCCCCACCTCGTGGAGCGAGGCCAGATCGGGCGGTGGCGGGGTTTGTTCGGCAGGGGTAATGAACGCGCTTCGGAGGATTTCGAGGTAGCTGTCGACGCTCGAACGGGCGTTGACGACTATCGGCTGGCTCGGACGGCGTTCTGCAGGAATCCCATCTTCGATGAGCGTGAGTGCTTCGTCTAACACCACGATTGCAACCACTGGTGCCCGTTCGGGGTTGGCGTTGTGAAAGTAGTGGAGAAGCGGGTAGGCACGGTGGTTCGAGGCGAGAGTGTTGAGCTGTGAGGTCGCCGTGGATAACGGCAGTTCGAGCCCACTCAAGGTCTCGTCGTTCCATCCTCGACGGACGACCTCCTCGCTCCGCAAACCGAGGCCGGTGACCCCGCTTGCGAAGGCGCGTTTCTGCGTGACCGCATCCAACACTGACAGGACGTACGTGACGCCCAACGTAATGAAGAGCATGCCACTGGCAGTCGTCAGTGTGGTCGCGATCTGCCACCAGCCATCGCGGGGAACGATATCGCCATTTCCCAGTGTAAACAGTGTGTAACCGACGAAGTAGAGCCGGTCTACCCACGAAACTGGTCCGGTCCCCACGGTGTCGATGAGCGGAACGCTCCCGCTCATAAACACGAGCGTCCAGCCGGTCCACAACAGGACGATCCACACTGACAGCGTCGACACCAACAGGATCGGTCCCGAGAGGCTCAGTAACCGGGGATACTGGCCGACCGTCGCTCGCATGACGAACCAGGTTCGGGCCATCAGGCGGGCCGTCAGCGGGCCCGCACCTCCTTCGACCCAGAGGGTGGTCCACAATAGGTCGACGACCACGACGCCGATCACCACGATCCCGGCGGCCATGTAGACGAAGTTCATCACGCATATAGCTCGCTGTCCAGCCGGAAAGCTCTCCCCGCCGACCGGTTAGGCTACCGAGTCCTGAATGTCCGACAGCCATTCGACCATCACCCGATCAGGTATTCGGTCGACGGCGTCGGGGTGCCACTCCTCGATGGCGAGCGTGAACTCGGTGTCCGAGTTGGCCTCGACGAGCGCCCGAACGCCATCCGCGGCTGCGAGCTGGCCGTTCCGGTCGGCTCGATCGGGAACGGCTGCAGTCAACGGATAGCTGTCGGAGAGTTCGCGGGGAAACGGGCCGAAGGGAGCGACGATGCGCCAGGCGTCGTCATACTCATTGCTTTCGGGTGCGCCAGCTTCGGTCAACAGCAGCCGGTTGGGTGTCTCGAACCGTTCGAGTCGCCGGTGGTGCCGCAGGACTTCGGGTCGACGCGCGCTCTCGGGCGATGTATAAAAGAAGGTGCCCTTCGAGACAGGGTCTTCACGTTCGAGTTGGTCAGCGTGATCCATGAGTGCCCGATAGCCGTCGTACATGGCGGGATGGCCCCGTGCGCGCCGGTCGACGAGTTCGAGCAAGTTTCCGCTTCGGATCGCCTGCTTGATTCGGCGGAGTTCCTCGAACGTGACGTGGAGGTTGTGCTCGGCGAGCAGTCGTTCACGATCGTCGTCGGCTTCGGCTCGCAGATCTGCGGGCGTGTACTCGGCACAAATCGGACACGAACACGGGAAGTAGTCGAGATCGTCGAGCTGTTGGGTGCCCGAGACGGTGAGGTATCGTCTCGCGCGTGCGTAAAGCGCATAGGCTGCCGAATCGAACAAATCACAGCCAAGCGCAACCGCCAACGCGAGCATCATCGGGTGGCCAGCGCCGAAGAGGTGGACCGGACAGTCGACCGAAAGTCCGCGTTTGGCTGCCGCCACCGTCGTGACGAGATCGGCGTAGCGGTAGTTGTTCATCATCGGTACAACCGCACCAATCGGGAATACGTCGAGATCCGTCGCTGCGGCGTGTCGACCCGCCTGCTCGCGCAAGTCGGGGTACGTAGAGCCCTGAACGGGAGCATTTATAAGCATCTCGCCGAGATCGAGCTTTTCGGCATCGGCCAGCGCCTGCTCGGTGATCTGTAGGTCGGATTCCGCCTGCTCACGACTGACATCAGGTGGGGTTGGAATGTCGACCGGCGTGCCGATATCGGAGCCGATCTCGTACTGGAACCGAAGGATCTCTTCGGTCGACACCTCGATATCGCCGTACTCGGCGAGCTGGAACGAGCCCGAGTCAGTCATGATCGCGCCGTCGAACCCGAGCAGTTCGTGGAGTCCCTCGTCGAGCGCCCGCCCCCGAAGGCGCTCTGTCTGGCGAATAATGTATGAGTTGGTGATGAGGATGTCGACGTCGAACTCGGATTCGAGCCGAGAGGGCTCGACGGTCAGGGTGTTGGGGTTGATTACTGGAAGCAGGGCGGGCGTTTCGATCGTTCGGTCGGCCCGCGGGACGTCAAGTCGGCCGATCCGTCCGGCCCCGTCGGCATCCCGGATCTCGAAGTGGTCGCGCATATACCCGAGCTACCGGCGGTGGCTCGGTAAGGATTGCGTTCGAGGGCTGATCGCCGGTCAGCGTCGTGTCAGTTCGTACTGCGTGATCGCCAGTGCAGCACGGCCATCAGATAGCTTGTTGTCGACAACGGCCGAGAGATACTCGTCGTACGGCGTAACGTCGACACGGATGCTCTCGTTGAAATCCAACTCCCGCTCGCCAGCCGGCTCGCAGTCGTAGGCGACGAAGTGGTGATGGACCGAGTTGGCGATGCCGTTCGACGGCTCGACCGTCAGTAGGTGTTCGAGCCGATCGGCCTCGTAGCCGGTTTCCTCGCGGAGCTCCCGTCGGGCGGCATCGAAGACGTCTTCGTCCTTTTCGACCGAGCCAGCTGGTAGTCCTCGGTTGACCCTGCCGACGGCCTGTCGCCACTCTTCGATGACGACCACGTCCTCATCCGGCGTTAGAGGAAGAATAACGACGGCGGGCGACTCGTCGACGTGGTGGTAGTCGGTGACTGTGCCGTCGGGAAGCCTGACTGCATCCCGCTGTATTGCGAAGCCCGGACACTCGTAATCGACTTCGGAGGCCACTGTCTCCCATTCGAGCGAATCTTTACTCATGGGTCGACTCTCCTGCGGCGAGCGTTAAATATCACCGGTCGAAACAGTCATTTGACCGAATCGACTGCGAAGTATCGGTCGGCATGGTGTCGACAGCCCGGATTGAATTCGGCCTCGCAGGTCGGACACCGATGGTCACAGTCGAGGTACGCTCGAATCGTGAGTTCGCTGCCACAGACGCCGCACAGTACGGCCGGGTGATCGAACTGATCGCGAGACCACTGGACGGCGTCGTGGTCGACACAGCTGTCGTGGCACTGAAAACAGGCGTAGTACGTTCCACAGCAGGGCAATCGGATCGCAACGACATCCCGGTCGGTGTGGTAGTGGGCACACCGTGTTTCGTCATCGATGTCGACACCGATGACGGTCGGGCTCTGTGCTGTCGGTCGGTGTCGTCGACAGTTCGAACGCATTCGACCGATACTCGTCGTCGCGATACATGAGGTCGACGGCTCAAACGAGACCCACTCACACGGTTTGAAACGTATCGGTCAGTTCTGTTTCTCCGTCTGCGGGCTGACTCGGGTGAATCTGTCACTTGGGTTTATCACGGTAGCCACTATTCACACATCTATGACGACATTCGTGGTGGCAACGAACTCGGTTCACACCAGCGCCGCCCTCTGTGACTATCTCACAGACCGAGTCGACGACAGCGACACCGTTCACGCGATCAACTCCCATCTCGACGAACAGACCGCAACAGCCGAGGCGCTTCGGGATGGCGAGGACGCGCTCAACGCGATCTACTCGCGTCTGGGTGGCGTGACAACCGTCGAAACACACCAGTTCGTGCGGGGCAACGTCCCGGCCGAAGACATCCTCTCGTGTGCCGAAACAGTCGACGCCGACGAGATCGTTCTGGGCGTCAGGAAACCAACGCCGACGAGCAAGGTCGCGATCGGCAGCGTCACCGAACAGGTGTTGCTCCATTCGAGTCGACCGATGGCCGTGATCCCACGCGAACTCGAGTAATCGGCGTGAGTCACCCCAACAGCACCGTCGAGACGATCACCGTATTCCACCCCGTTACGATGACACCGACGACCGCCAGCGCGAGCGGCACCCCGACACAGTGGGGCCGTGGAATCGTCTGCCAGACGCCATAGCTTCCAGCGATGATGACTCCTTTCAGAAGGCTCATTCCAGCCAACCCGTAGACGTCGATCACGGGACCAGCGAGCGGTCCGACTTCGACGATACCACTGATCTGCAACCCGATGCCCGTCGTTACCAGATCTCCAACGCCGAAAAACAGGATCACGATGAGCCACAGGCTGGGCTCGTGTCGCGAGAGCCCCCGGCTCGGTTCGCTGGTGAGCCCATCCATACCACCGTCTCTGCACGATAGCGTTTCGTTAGGCGTCGACTCACTCTCGTCTCGAATGGTAGGCAGTGCCTACTGTCGTGGGTAACAGCACACGTAGATAAAAAGACGAGCCAGCCACACAGAAGGTGACTTAAGAGTGCCGCGACACCTTTGGGCTAATGGCCATCGCGTTTTTCGACCGGCTCGCCGACCGGATCGCTACTGTCGACAGTGTCGTCTCAGTTGGACTCGACACGGACCCAAAGCGAATTCCCGAACATCTACACGACCACGAGCTCCCACAGTGGGCGTTCAACCGTCGTATCATCGACGCCACCCACGAACACGCTGCCTGCTACAAACCCAACGCCGCATTCTACGAGTCGGCCGACGGCTGGCGGGCGCTCCGCGAAACGATCGCCTACGCCCACGGCAAGGGCGTGCCCGTGCTCTTGGATGCCAAACGTGCCGATATCGGCAACACGACCCGACAGTATGCCAAGGTGTTGGACGAGGTTGACGCGATCACGGTCAACCCGTACATGGGTCGGGACTCGCTCCAGCCGTTTTTGGACCGCGACGACAAGGGCGTGTTCGTGTTGTGCCGAACCTCGAACCCCGGTCGCGAAGATCTCCAAGACCTCGAACTCGATTCGGGTGAACCGCTCTACAAACGGGTTGCGGCGCTCGCCGACCTGTGGAACACCCACAAGAACGTCGGACTCGTCGTCGGCGCGACTGGCCCCGACGAACTCGAAGATATCCGCGAGGCAGTGCCCGACTTGCCGTTTCTCGTGCCGGGCGTCGGCGCACAGGGCGGCGACGCCGAGGCTGCGGTCAAGTACGGACTGCGTGCCGATGGCGTCGGACTCGTCAACTCTTCGCGTGGGATCATCTACGCTGGCGAGACTCAGGGCGAGGCGTTTGCGGCCGCCGCGGGACAGTCGGCAAAACGGCTTAAAAATCGGTTGAACGAGTACCGAGACCGGTAACGCGACTCATCGCTGGCCGACTGCACACCGATCACAGACGCCGGTCGACTGGTCGAAGTGAGCCGCACACGCCAGCGACCCGCACTGGGTGCAGGTGTAGCGTGCCTCGGCGGCCGAACAGATGTGACAAATGCCAACGGTACGCATGTCGACGAAAGAAGGCCGCAAATGTCGTAACTCCTGTGGCAGTCAGTCGACGGCTGCGTGCCCGAGAGTCTTACAATGATGCAACCCGTTGTACTCACCAGTGGACCGAAACGGGCTCATCCTCGGCGTGTCGGCGGTGCTGTTCGGTATCTGTGTCCTCATGCTACTTGTCGGTGTCGTGGTGAACCCGTTTTTCCTGTTGGTGGCGCTCCCGTTCGGCGGCTCGGCGTATCTCCTCTGGTATCAGGCCAGTGGCAAACTCGCCGAGCGAATCAGACGCGAGGTCGTCGACGGAAATCCGGGCGCACGTAACCGCTCTGTCGGTTTCGATCCGGGTGCGGTCGGTGGAGCTCGCACGGACTCGGGACGGTTTTCGCGCGAACGCGCACGACGAGCCCGAACCAACCGGCAGCGGGCGCGGTCGAACCGACCGCCCCGTTCGGCGGGACTCTCTATCTCCGATGCCCGTCGAATCCTCGGCGTCGACGCGGCGGCCGACGAGGCCGATATAAAGGCTGCCTACCGCCGTAAGGCAAAGCAGTACCACCCGGACACGGAGTCGGGTGACGAGCAGCGATTTAAAAAGGTGAGTCTGGCCTACGAGACGCTGAGCGAGTAGCTCACTCGGTCGACCGTACTGTGAGTCCTCTATTTAAACAGGCTCAACGGAACACTGACTGGTCCGGTTGTCACAGTATCCCAACCTTCGCGTACCGTGGTATGGAGACACACGGCATGAAAAGCGTTTTACTGTCGCCTGCCAAACTCCGGGTATGAGCGCGGATCGGGCCGCTTTGCAGCAGGCCCTCAAGCGCGGTGAACAGGACGGCGGCCACATCGAGTTCAAAGAACGACTCACCCGGGCGCTTCATCTGGCCGATGGCCGAATGGAGAGTCTGGCGGCCCAACTCCGCCATCGGGTGCTCTCGGGAGACGGTGAGGCCACCTACGTCGTCGGCGTGACCGACGATGGCGGAATCGCCGGCATCGCTCCTGGCGACTTTTCTGAAACGATGGATGTCCTTTCGTTGCTCGCCGAAGAGGCGGGTGCCCACATCGAAAACGTCGACACCTGGAGCGCAGGCGACGGCGGTCTCGTCGGCATGGCGACGATCCGCGAGGGATCGATGCTCACCGCCGACAACGGCCACATCGTCATCGGGACGGCGGGCCACGTCGACCACGGAAAGTCGACGCTCGTCGGCTCGCTCGTCACAGGCGAACCCGACGACGGCGACGGTTTTACGCGGAGTTTTCTTGACGTTCAGCCTCACGAGGTCGAACGCGGGCTGTCGGCTGATCTCTCGTATGCAGTCTACGGCTTCGACGAGACGGGCAACCCCGTGCGGATGGACAATCCTCACCGCAAGACCGACCGCGCGGAGGTCGTCCAGGAGGCCACCCGACTCGTCTCCTTTGTCGACACAGTCGGCCACGAGCCGTGGCTCCGGACGACAATCCGGGGGCTGGTCGGCCAGAAGATCGATTACGGTCTGCTGGCGGTTGCTGCGGACGACGGCCCGACGAAAACGACCCGTGAACACCTCGGCATTCTGCTGGCGACCGATCTGCCGACGATCGTGGCAGTGACGAAAGTCGATGCGGTCTCGCCCGAGCGCGTTGTCGAGGTCGAAAAGGAGATCGAGACGCTACTGCGGGACGTCCAGAAAACGCCGCTTCGGGTCGAGCGGTACGGCGTCGAAACCGCCGCGACCGAACTCAACGAGACCGTTGTCCCGATCATTCGGACGAGTGCGGTCCGCGGTGACGGGATGGACGACCTCGATCTCCTTTTCGAGACGCTCCCGAAACGGGCGACCGACGAGCACAGCGAGTTCCAGATGTACATCGACCGCACCTACAACGTGACCGGCGTCGGCGCGGTCGCCTCCGGCACGATCAACGCTGGGTCGGTTTCGGCAGGCGACGAACTCCTGTTGGGGCCGATGCCTGACGGAAACTTCCGCGAGGTCGAGGTCCGGTCGATAGAGATGCACTACCACCGGGTCGACGAGGCCAAAGCGGGCCGAATCGTCGGAATCGCCCTGAAGGGTGTGGCTGAAGCGGAGGTCAAACGCGGGATGGTGCTGCTCCCTCGAGAGGCTGATCCCGAGCCAGTGCGCTCGTTCGAGGCCGAGGTGATGGTACTGAACCACCCAACCCGGATTTCTGAGGGTTACGAGCCCGTGATCCATCTGGAGACGCTCAGCGAGACGGCCGTCTTTTCGCCCGAGGGAGGTAAACTGCTGCCGGGCGACACTGGCAAAACAACTGTCGAGTTCAAATTCAGGCCGTACTTCGTCGAAGAAGGCCAGCGGTTCGTCTTCCGTGAAGGCTCCAGCAAAGGCGTCGGGACGGTCGTCTCGGTCGACAACTGAGAACCGACACCACACCCTGAGTAGCCGACGACTACTTGCAGGTAGTGGTCGACTACTATCCGATTACGCTACCGTTCGGTTTGCTCGGAAACTGGTTCGGTACGCACTCGATAGCCCGTGGGAGTTCGCTCGATGATTCCACAGAGAACGAACCAGTCGACCAGTCGGTGCAGTCTACGCCGGTGAATCCGCTCGGGATCGGCGTGGTGGTGTCGCTCCCACGTCGGCAGGTCGACAGCCGCTTGCGCATCGAGGTCGTCGACCGACAGTGGCTCGTCGGTATTTTCGAAGACAGTACACAGTTCACGCGCGCCATAGATCCCGTCGAGTAGTCGCTCAACGAGTTCGCTGGCCGTGAGTTCGACACGCTCTCGGCGGTAGCCGCTTGGTGTTTGGTCGACTAGTGCGAGGGCTCGCAGAAACGTCAGCCACTGCTGTGCGTCGTCCCGATTTCCGATTCCCATCTCGTTGGTTCGATTCACCAACCGCCGGAGACAGTTGGCCTCGCTGGCTGGAACGAGCGGAATCGCTCGCTGGGCGTCTCTCACCGCGTCGACCGAATCAGGCGGCTCGGGAACCCATTTAAATCGCATTGCCTACCGGATGCCGAACGATTCGGCGACCAGCTCCTCGTTGGTTTCGCCCAGCACGTAGGTCGCACCGTCGACCACATCTATAGTCACCTTCGCGGGCGCGAAAATGCGCTCGTCGACCGCGTAGAAATCCCAGTCGGCCTCCTCGAAGATGCGCTCGAAGGGAACGCCGTACTCCTCGCGGGCGTTCGAGGGAACCTGGTCGAAGACGTTCGATTCTTCGCGGACCTGGAGATAGACCTCGCCCCCATATGCGAGCGCGTCGTTGGTCCGGCCCATCGCGACTGACTCGTTGTAACTGACCGGCGCGACCGGGGCCCGGCCGGTCGCCGAGAGGATTTCAGCGGGTGGGTAGCCGAGTTCTGACAGCCGAAAGACGGCGAGTTCCGCCGCCCGGGCGGCCATCGAGACGCTGCCTACGGTCGAGCCCGCCGCATATGTTGGCAGAAAAACGCTCGTTGGCTCAACGTTACTGAGGTCGGCGACGTGTTCGGCGATCCGGTCGTCCGGCAGATCGATGGACTCGACGGTGAGCACGGCGAAATCGAACTCGTCGTAGTAGCCCACACGCTCGAAGTCGGTTTCCTGGCCGACCAGCGCGCGCGCTGGCCCCGAGCCGAGGCCGTTGAACTCTTCGAAATCCAGCTCCCAACCCGCCTTCTGGGAGCACAACAGCGAGACGCCTGGGTGGTCGGTTGTCAGTTCGACGTAGGGAATCGGGGCCCCCTCAACGCGGCCCATCTGGGTGTAGATCGTTGCGAGTCCCGCGGTTTGAATGTCTGCCAGCATAAGCCCGGCTTCGATACCGCCGTCCGCAACGACACCGAAATCGAGAACGGTCGACCCGCAGTCGAGTTCGGTAGCGACGATGCCGAGTGACTCGGCGAAGTCCAGCGCCTCGTCGACGAGCTCGACGGCCGAGCGATTGATACTCTCCATACGCCCCGGTTGGCCGTCGTCTAATAAAGGGATTCGTAGTTGTCCCGACGTCCCGATCAGTCGTCCGTCCGTGCCGGGCGACCGAGCACGTCCTCGACAGCGTCGACCTTCTCGGCGGCCGTCTCGTCGCTGGTACGTTTGTCGTCGATCTTGAGGACGGTGCTCACGCGGTCGGCGTCGACGGCTTTGTGCGCATCCGCGACCGCCGCCAGCAGGGTGTCGATATCCTCGGCTTCGATCACGGTTCCCATCGGGTTCGTTTCGTAGCGGATATCGTGGTCGTCGAGCGCATCGACGGCTGCGGCGACCTCCGCGGCCATGCTGTCTTCGATAACAGGTGCGACACTCAGGAGTGCGATGACGGTCATGATGTCGACTACGCGTGAGTTGTTTCTAACTGCTCTGGATACCGTGGCGACAGTCAGGCTCGATGACTCACTGTGAGCGGAAGGTTCAATCAGCCATCCGAAATATGGGTGGTATGCGCCGTCGACTGCTCGTTGGCTGTACGCTTGTTGCGATGGTTGCCACCGGTGGCAGCCTCTATTTCAGCGAAATCGCGGGGCTCACACCGTGTGGGCTCTGCTGGTACCAACGGATTTTGATGTATCCACTGGTCGTGATCCTCGGTGTCGCCGCCTGGGAGGATCGGGCCGCGGTCTGGAAGACCGCGCTCCCCCTGTCGGCGCTCGGAATCGGCGTGTCGGCGTATCATACTGCACTTCAGGTGTTGCCGAGTACGCAGTGTTCGGTCGGCGGCGGCTGTGGTGCTATTTTGTGGCAGGGCTTTGGGATCTTCACCATCCCACGGCTCGCGCTGGTGGCGTTCGTCCTTATCTCGGTGGGACTTGTGGTCGTCACATGGATTGACCGTCAATAAGCACGACCGTTCGGTCGACGAAACCTATGGCTGGAATTCGAACTCCAGTCACTCTACCCACTGCCTTTGCGTTGCTCTCTAGTTCAAATCCCCGCGAGACGATCACACCCTCACACGGTGTGCGAGCGACACGGCGGTCGCTCGCGGTGTTGTGTTCGGGAGAAGATGCGTCGGCGGGGATTTGAACCCCGGTTGTAACCATGGCAAGGTTACGTGATACCACTACACTACCGACGCGCCTTGTGCGCATTTACATCTAACCGGAGGTGGATGTATAAGCGTTGCGAAAGCCACGCCCCGTGGGTGAGAAAACCAACCGACGAAGCCGGGGTCGTACCCAATACACCGCCAATCTGCCAGACGAAGAACCGAAGCCGTGTCGAGGCTGTTCCTCGAGGTTCTCCAGTCGACTTCATATTCGGTAATATACGTTATATTGTATTCACAAAACCCTAAAATGGTATTATGCGCCACGCTCTGGTATGCCACGGGTCAGCTACCAGAACCGCCTCGACATACTTGGCGAAGACGTGCTGTATATGTCCGAACTCGTTCTCGACCGGCTTCGGCTTGCACTCACCGCACTCGAACAAACCGACGAATCGTTGGCCCGCGAGGTGATCGACGGTGACGACGAGATCAACGAGCAGTATCTGGATCTCGAAAGCGACTGTATCGACCTCGTGGCGCTCCAACAGCCGGTCGCCTCGGATCTCCGATTTATCGCAGCCTCCTTCAAGATCATCACCGATCTCGAACGCATTGCCGATCTCGCGGTCAACCTCGCCGAGTACTCGCTTGCGACCGACCGCACGCGCTTGCCGGAGGTCGACATCCAGGACATCGGTACGACGGTCACCGCAATGCTCGAAGACGCCATGATCGCCTACGGCGACGCGGACGCCGCCCTGTGTTACGAGCTGGCCGACCGTGACGCTCTGGTCGACCAGCAGTGCGAAGCCGCCTCCGAGACGGTGGTTCGTGATCTCTTGGGGCGTGAGACGACGACCAGCGGGGTCGACCGCGAAGGCCTACTTTCGGATATTTCACGGCTTTTGCTCACCGTTCGAGATCTCGAACGCATCGGCGACCACGCGGTCAACATCGCCTCTAGGAGTCTGTATATGATTCAGAACGATGCCGATCTGCTTTACTGAGATGACTTCTGTCTGTGTCTCGTCGCATCCACTCGCGTACGCGTGAAGATAGAAATTATAAATTGAGTCGACAGCGGCTCGTCATAACCAGTAACTCATTGCTTTGTCGTGTGGTATGGTACACCAACCAATAGTGTGATTCCCGGATACAGGCGCTCTACCAGCCGTGTGAAGGCGACACAGGGGGGACTCATTCCGCTAGCCTTTTAGGGTGTCGTTGGGAATCCAGCATACAGTCTAGTGACGAGGCACACCCGATGGACGGACTAACACTACTGGTTCCGTCGTCGGTCGTCCGCGAAGCCGAGGACAAACGCGAGGCAACTCGCAAACTCGGCTACGTCGCCCGTGCGGCGGCGGTATTCCGGGCCGACCGACTCCTCGTCTTCCCCGACCGGGAAGGCGAGCGTCGATGGGGCGAGGAGTTCGTCCGCGTTGTGCTGCAGTACGCCGCGACACCCCCGTATCTCAAAGACGAGGTATGGGGCAAACGCGACGAACTGCAGTTCGCGGGCATCCTTCCGCCGCTCCGCGTTTCGTCACAGACCGTAGCCGGTCCAGCGGGACCGGCTACACACCAAGGAATCGTGACCAAGGTCGGATCTGAAGGCCGCGTTCGGGTCACTTGCGGACTGCAACACCCGATCTCGCTCATGGTGCCGCCGGATATGGCGACACCCACTGAGGGAGAGCGCGTCACCGTCAGGATCTCTTCGAGAGAACCGGTCCGTGCACGACTCGTCGACGAACCCACAGCGGGGTTCGACGTCGACTGCATGGGCCTCTCGGCTGCCCTCAACGACGAATCGGGGCTACGGATCGCCACATCCGAGTACGGGGAGCAACTCTCCCACGCTCGACTCGGCGATCTCCTTCCGCAACTCGCGGATGGAATGACCGTCGCCTTCGGCTCGCCTGGTAGAGGGCTGCCGGAAATACTCGGGATTAGTCCCGAGGCAGTCTCGGCCGCAGTCGCGGCAGACGAACACGTTGAATCCGATCCGGGATTCGACCGCTGGCTCAATACGATTCCGCGACAGGGCAGCGAGACGGTGCGAACTGAGGAAGCGATGTTCGCGTCGCTCGGCTGTCTCACGCTCACGGAGTAACACAATGCCACAACCAAGCAGACCACGCAAAGGCTCGCTGGGCTACGGCCCGCGGAAGCGTGCAACCGACGAGGTTCCACGTATTCGCTCGTGGCCAGACGACGACGGAGCAGCGGCTCCACAGGGCTTTGCCGGCTACAAAGCAGGCATGACCCACGTTGTCATGGTCAACGACGAGGCAGACTCGCCGCGTGAAGGAATGGAAGAGTCCGTTCCCGTCACGGTCGTCGAGGTGCCACCGATGCGGGCGGTTGCCGTCCGAGCCTACCAAGACACGCCGTATGGACAGAAGCCGACCACCGAGGTCTGGGCCACCGAGTTCGACGACGATCTCGACCGTGCGCTCGACCTTCCGGCAGAAATCACCTTCGAGGAGGACTCGGAGGCCCTTCGGGAACTTATCGCCGACGGCGATGTAGACGATCTGCGTCTGATTACCCACACCGTCCCCGGCGACAACAAGAACATCCCGAAAACGAAACCCGACATCATGGAGACGCGAATCGGCGGCGGCTCGCTCGACGAGCGCGCCGAGTTCGCACTCGACCTGCTCGAAGACGGCGGCGAACACAGTTTCGGCGATGTCTTCCGTGCGGGCGAGTATCTCGACGTTTCGGGCGTCACCAAAGGGAAAGGAACTCAAGGTCCCGTCAAGCGATGGGGCGTCCAAAAACGCAAAGGCAAACACGCACGCCAGGGATGGCGTCGACGGATCGGCAACCTCGGTCCGTGGAACCCTTCGCGCGTTCGTTCCACAGTTCCCCAGCAAGGACAGACCGGCTACCACCAGCGAACCGAACTCAACAAGCGCCTGATCGCAATCGGCGACGGCGACGAAGCCAGCGTCGACGGCGGCTTCGTCAACTACGGCGAAGTCGACGGCGACTACGTGCTTATCAAGGGTTCGCTGCCGGGGCCGAACAAACGGCTGCTGCGGTTCCGCCCGGCCATCCGGCCGAACGACTCCCCGCGCCTCGATCCCGAGGTTCGGCACGTCTCGACCGCATCCAACCAAGGATAATCATGCAGGCAACAGTACGCGACCTGAACGGTGACGACGCAGGGACCGTCGACCTCCCCGAGGTCTTCGAGACCCATTTCCGCCCGGATCTCATCCAGCGGGCAGTCGTTGCCGCCCAGGCAAACCGGAAACAGGCCTACGGTGCAGACGAGTACGCAGGAATGCGTACGCCCGCCGAGTCGCTCGGGAGCGGCCGCGGGATGTCGCACGACCCCCGTCAGAACGGTCGTGCACGCCGCGTTCCCCACGCCGTCAGTGGTCGACGCGCACACCCACCGAAAGCCGACAAGGACCAGGGCAAAACGATCAACCGCAAAGAGCGTCAGCTCGCGACCCGTTCGGCGCTTGCGGCAACCACAGACGCCGAACTCGTCGCCGACCGCGGCCACCAGTTCGACACGGATCTCGATCTCCCGCTCGTTGTGAGCGACGAGTTCGAAGACCTCGAAAAGACGAAAGAGGTCGTCTCGCTGCTCGAATCGCTCGGTGTCGCCGACGACATCCAGCGCGCAGAAGACGGCAAGAAAGTGCGAGCAGGACGCGGGACGACCCGTGGCCGTAAGTACAAGAAGCCGAAATCGATCCTCTTCGTGACCAGCGAAACGCCATCGCGCGCCGCTCGCAACCTCGCGGGAGCCGACGTGGCAACCGCCACCGAAGTCAACGTCGAGGATCTCGCACCGGGCACCCACGCCGGTCGACTCACGGTCTTTACCGAGAGCGCCCTCGAGGAGGTGGCCGACCGATGAGCTCGATTCTCCACCACCCGCTGGTGACAGAAAAGGCGATGAACGAGATGGACTTCGACAACAAGCTCCAGTTCATTACCGATGTCGACGCCACCAAGCCGGAGATCATCGAGGAAGTCGAATCGCGCTACGACGTGAACGTCGACTCGATCAACACGCAGGTCACGCCGAAAGCCAAAAAGAAAGCGACCCTCTCGCTCAGTGATGACGACGATGCGACAGAGGTCGCCTCACGAATCGGGGTGTTCTAGATGGGACGTAGAATTCAGGGACAACGACGCGGCCGTGGTGGGCCAACCTTCCGTGCGCCATCACACCGCTACAAAGCAGAGCTCTCGCACAAGAAGTCCGAAGAACACGACACCATCACTGGTGAAGTCGTCAACATCGAGCACGACCCCGCGCGGAGTGCGCCACTCGCAGACGTCGAGTTTGAAGACGACGATCGTCGACTCATTCTCGCTCCCGAGGGAATCACCGTCGGCGAGACGATTCAGGTCGGCGTCAGTGCCGAAATCAAACCCGGCAACACGCTGCCGTTGTCGGAGATCCCCGAGGGGATTCCGGTCTGCAACGTCGAAAGCTCGCCGGGCGACGGCGGCAAGTTCGCCCGCTCGACTGGCGTTTCGGCCCAGCTATTGACTCACGACCGCAAGGTCGCGGTCGTCAAACTGCCGAGCGGCGAGGTCAAACGGCTCAACCCCGACTGCCGAGCAACCATCGGCGTTGTCGCGGGTGGTGGCCGGACCGAAAAGCCGTTCGTCAAAGCCGGAAACAAGTACCACAAAATGAAAGCACGCGGCACGAAGTACCCGCGTGTGCGTGGGGTTGCGATGAACGCCGTCGACCACCCGTTCGGTGGCGGCGGCCGCCAGCACCCCGGCAAGCCGAAGTCGGTTTCGCGGAACGCGCCACCGGGCCGAAAGGTGGGCGACATCGCCTCGAAGCGAACCGGCCGCGGCGGCAAAGGAGGACGTGACAAATGAGTACTGACTACCGAACCGGCCGTGAGGGTGAGTTCACCTACCGCGGTCACACGCTCGACGAGTTGCAGGACCTGGAGCTCGACGAAGTCGCAGAACTGCTCCCCGCTCGACAGCGGCGAACCATTCTCCGTGGTCTCTCCGAGGAACACCAGAAGCTGCTGGACAAAGCCGACGGCAAGACCGACGAGGATACCGCGAACAACCCGATCCGAACCCACCTGCGGGATATGCCGATTCTGCCGGAGTTTGTCGGGCTGACGTTTGCGGTCTACACCGGTCAGAGCTTCGAGCGCGTCGAGGTACAGCCCGAGATGATCGGGCACTACCTCGGCGAGTTCCAGCTGACCCGCAACTCGGTCGAACACGGACAGGCCGGGATTGGCGCGACCCGTTCATCGAAGTTCGTGCCCCTCAAGTAAATCATGGGAATCAACTACAGCGTCGAGGCCGACCCCGAAACCACCGCGAAAGCGATGCTTCGCGAGCGGCCCATCAGCCTGAAGCACAGCAAGGCCATCTCGAATGCCATTCGAGGCATGACGGTCAGCGAGGCCGAACAGTACCTCGACAGCGTCATCGCTGGCGAGCAGTCAGTGCCGTTCAAACAACACAACACGGGCGTCGGTCACCGCTCGGATATCGACGGCTGGGATGCCGGTCGCTACCCGAACAAGGCCTCGAAGGACTTCAAGAAGCTCCTCGAAAACGCCCGCAACAACGGCACCAACAAGGGCTTCGAGGGCTCGGAGATGGAGATCGTCCATCTCGCGCCCCACAAAGTCGGCGAGCGAGCCGGCCGCAAGCCCCGTGCGTTCGGCCGTGCCAGCGCGTGGAACACCACGCTCTGTGACGTCGAGATCGTCCTCGAAGTACCGGAGGCAGACCGATAATGGCAGACGAACACCAATTCATCGAAAACGGCCTACAGCGCGCCCAGATCGACGAGTTCTTCGGCGACGAACTCGGTCGCGCAGGCTACGGCGGCATGGATATCGCCAAAACCCCGATGGGGACGCAGATCGTCCTCAAAGCCGAAAAGCCAGGAATGGTCATCGGGAAAGGCGGCAAGAACATTCGGAAGATCACCACCGAACTCACCGAACGGTTCGGCATGGAAGACCCGCAGATCGACGTCCAAGAAGTCGACGAGCCGGACCTCAACGCCCGGATCGTCGCCGACCGACTCGCCAACGCACTCGAACGTGGCTGGTACTTCCGGAAAGCCGGTCACACCACCATTGACCGCATCATGGACGCAGGCGCACTCGGCGCCGAGATCGTCCTCAGCGGCAAGGTGACCGGTGCTCGCTCGCGTGTTGAGAAATTCAACCGTGGCTACATCAAACACAACGGCGAACCCGCCCAGACCGTCGTCGACGAGGGTCAGGGCGTCGCCGTGATGAAGCTCGGGACGATCGGAGTTACAGTCAAGATCATCCCGCCGGGAGCAGAGCTGCCCGACGACTTCGACATCCACGACGACGTCGACGTTGAGGACGTCGAGCAGGCAGGCGACGCCGAGAGCGTCGAATCACTGCTCGAAGAGCCCGACGAGGTTCCTGACGTCTCCGACGAGGAGACCGAGGAGGTCGAGGTTCCCGACGAAGACCCAGCCGACGTTATCGACGAGGAACTCGTCGAGGAAGTCATCGACGACCAGTCGACTGACGACGACGAAGAAGCGGCTGACAAAGACGAGGTCGACGAAGAATCGGAATCGTCTGAAGACGTCGAGGAACTCGATGAGGACGTTGCCGAAGAGGCAGCCGATCTCGTCGCCGAGATGGAAGACGAAGACGAAAAAGCGGAGGACGAATAAATGGCGATCCTTCACGCCGCAGAGATCCGGGACATGACGCCCGCCGAGCGCGAGGTCGAACTTGACGAGCTCGAAACCGAGCTCCTCAATCTCAAAGCCCTACAGGCTGCCGGTGGCGTTCCCGAAAACCCAAGCAAACCAAAAGAGCTTCGCCGAACGATCGCCCGGCTGAAAACGATTCAGTCCGAAGAAGGCGACAACGAAGCCGCCGACTCGAACGAGTAATCCGACATGCCACGCACACCCGAGACTATCACACGACACGAACTCATCGGCCTCCCAATCCAGGTGGTCGACGCGCCCAGTGCCGACTTCGTCGGCCTTTCGGGCCACATCGTCAGCGAGACGATGAACACGGTTGTCGTGTCGACTGATTCGGGTGACAAACGCGTGCCGAAGTCGGAGTCGGTGTTCGAGTTCGCACTCAGCGAGGAATCGACAGACGAACAAGGTGCAGGCGTGCACACAAATGAAGCCGCCGAGGTCGCCGCGGGAGATCATCCCGCAGCGGATCTGTCAACGGGACAGAGCCGGAAGGACTCGGGGTCTTCGTCCAAACTCGGGGAGGAAACTGCGGGGGTACGCCCTCGTCAGTCGTTCCCGTCGGAATGTTCCGTAAACCAACAGGGTGGATGCCAGGGCGGAGTCTACGTTACGGTGGATGGCAGCCGTCTACTCTCACGGCCTGCAGAACGAACTGAACGCACAGGAGATTCGAAATGGCGATAGGACTTGACGTTCCACTTCCTCCGGAACCAGAAGAGCCGGAGGAGTACGACTATGAGAAGTGTCCGTTTTACGGACAGCTTCCCGTTCGAGGCCAGACCCGCAGTGGGACTGTCGTCTCGACCGATATGGCAAAGACCGTCATCGTCGAGCAAGAGTACGACGTGTTCGTGCCGAAATACGACCGGTATATGAAACGCCGATCCCGTATTCCAGCGCACGTACCCGGCGTCCTCGAAGGGCTCGAAGAAGGTGACGAAGTGAAGATCGCGGAAACCCGACCGCTCTCGAAGACGAAATCCCACGTGGTCGTCGAAAAGCTTGGAGGCGATGCCTGATGGAGGCACTCAAAGCCGACGTGACCCAGGGACTCGAAAAGGGCTCGCTGATCACGTGTGCCGACAACACCGGTGCACGCGAACTGCGAGTCATCAGCGTGGCGGGCTACTCCGGCACGAAGAACCGACACCCCAAAGCAGGGATCGCCGACAAAGTGACCGTCTCGGTCACCAAAGGCACCCCCGAAATGCGACGGCAGATACTGGAGGCCGTTATCGTCCGCCAGCGCAAGCCGATCCGTCGACCGGACGGCATTCGCGTCAAATTCGAGGACAACGCAGCCGTACTCATCGACGAGAACGGCGAGCCTCGCGGGACCGATATCAAAGGCCCCATCGCACGCGAAGTCGCCGAACGGTTCGGGAGCATTGCATCCACCGCAACGATGATCGTATAGCATGACACGACAACCACGCAAACAGCGAAAATCCGCTGCGAACGCGTCGCTTCACGAGCGACACCAACAGGTCAAATCACCGCTTTCGGCCGACCTCCGCGAGGAGTACGGCCGCCGCAGCGTCCGCGTCAACGCGGGCGATACCGTCGAGGTTCAGCGCGGCGACCACGCCGGAAGCGAGGGCGAAGTCCTGCGTGTCGACCTCAAGAAGGCGATTATTCACGTCGAAGACGTGACTGTCGAGAAATCCGACGGCGAGGAAGTGCCTCGCCCAGTCGATGCCAGCAACGTCACCGTGACCGACCTGACGCTCGACGACGAACGCCGTGAGGCCCGGCTTCGCAGCGAGGAGGACAACGAATGAGCAACCACCAGAAACGACTTTCGGTACCGAACTCATGGCCCGTTGAGCGAAAGACGGCCACCTACACCGTCAAAGCCGGCGCTGGCCCCCACGGTGAAGACGGCGTACCGCTGCTCGTCCTGCTTCGGGACGTGCTGGGCTACGTCGACTCGAAAAAAGAAGCTCGCTACGCACTCAACCAGGGCTCGATACTCATCAACGGAGATGCGGTCTCCGACGAGCGTCGACCCATCGGTATGTTCGACATTCTCGCGTTCACCGAACGCGGCGAATACTACCGTGTGTTCCCCGACGAGGGCGGACGCCTCGCACTGACACCCATCGATAGCGATTCGGCGGGCAGTCGGCTCGGAAAGATCGTCCGCAAGGAGCAGGTTTCGGGCGGCGACTTCCAGTTGACACTTCACGACGGCACGAACGTCCGAACCGAGGATGCAAGCGAGTACTCGACGAACGACTCGCTCGTGATCGACAACGACTCCAAAGAGATTGTGGCGCACTTCGTCTACGAAGAGGGCGCGCTCGTCACTGCGGTCGACGGCCAGCACGCTGGTCAGATCGGAACCGTCGACGAGATTCAGGTCACACTCGGTAGTGGCTCGAACACGGTACGAGTCGAAAACGACGACGAGGGCTACGAGACGGTCGAAAGCTACGTTGTCGTGATTGACGAGAACTTTACAGGTGATGACGAATGAGCGAGGCTAACGCCGAGTTCCACGAGATGCGCCAGCCGCGTATCGAGAAAGTCGTCGTCCACATGGCCGTCGGCGAAGGCGGTCGCGAACTCCAGAACGCCCAGTCGATTCTCGAAGAGATCTCGGGCCAAGAGAGCGTCCAGACGCTCGCAAAGCGAACGGTCGCAGAGTTCAACATCCGCGAGGGCGATCCGATCGGCGCGAAGACGACGCTTCGTGACGACGACGCCTACGAATTCCTCGAAACCGCGCTCCCGCTGACGGAGCTTTCGATCTCGCAGTTCGACGACTCCGGCAACTTCAGTTTCGGCGTCGCCGAACACACCGAGTTCCCGAGCCAGGAGTACGACCCACAGATCGGTATCTACGGGCTCGACGTCACGGCAATGCTCGTCCGCCCGGGCTACCGCGTCGCCAAGCGCGACCAAGAGACCCGACCGATTCCGAGCGGCCACCAGATGACACCCGAAGACGCAGCCAGCTACGTCGAATCGACGTTCGATATCGACGTGGAGGCAGATGAATGAGCGAAAGTGAACAACAGTCCGGAGACACCGCGGAGACGGGCCAGCAGGTGGTCTGTCGGCGCTGCGAACGCGAACAGGGGCTCGTCGGCAAGTACGACATCAACCTCTGTCGGCAGTGCTTCCGCGAGGTCGCCCGAGACATGGGATTCAGGAAGTACAGCTAACCATGGCAGGCAACGACCCACTGTCCAGCGCTCTCTCCGGCATCGATAATGCCGAGAGCGTTGGCCACCTCGGCATTACGGTACAGCCCGCCTCGAACATCATCGGCTCGATCCTCGAAGTCTTCTACGACCGAGGATACATCGACGGCTTCGAGTTCGTCGAAAACGGCAAAGCCGGTGCGTTCGAGGTCGAACTGAAAGGCGCGATCAACGAATGTGGCATCGTCAAACCCCGCTACTCGGTTGGGGCAGACGACTACGAAAAATGGGAAAAACGGTTCCTCCCAGCGCGTGACTATGGATCGCTCATCGTCACGACAAGCCACGGCGTCATGAGCCACTACGATGCCCGCGAACAGGGGATCGGTGGCCAGGTCATCGCCTACGTCTACTAACAATGACTCGAACAGAAATCGAACTTCCGGACGATGTGTCCGCAACGGTAGACCATCTGGATCTGACCGTCGAGGGCCCCAACGGCAGCGTTACGCGCCGACTGTGGTTCCCCGACATCGACGTCAGCGCAGAGGGCGACTCAGTCGTCATCGAAACCGACGTCGAGAACGCCAAAACCTACGCGACCGTCGGCACCTTCGAAAGCCACGTTCGCAACATGGTACACGGCGTCACAGACGGATGGGAGTACAGAATGGAGGTCCACTACGCTCACTTCCCGATGCAGGTTTCGGTCGACGGCGACGAAGTCGTCATCGAGAACTTCCTCGGTGAGCGCGCCGAGCGCCGGACTCCAATCCGTGGCGACACAGAGGTACAGGTCGACGGCGAAGAGGTCACCCTCAGCGGCTCCGACAAGGAGGCTGTGGGCCAGACCGCCGCCGATATCGAACAGCTGACGAAAGTCAGAGACAAAGACACGCGCGTGTTCCAAGACGGCGTGTACATTGTCGAGAAACCGCAGGCAGGAGGTGCCTGAGATGGCAGACGAACCCCAAGAACTCGAAGACATCAGCGGTGTCGGCCCATCGAAGGCCGACGCGCTCCGCGAGGCGGGCTACGAGTCGATCGAAGACGTCAAAGCCGCCAGTCAGGGCGAACTCTCGGAGGTCGAGGGGATCGGCAACGCGCTCGCAGCGCGGATCAAAGCCGGTGTCGGCGATCTCGAAGTCGCCGAGGAAACCGAGGCTGAAGTCGAAGACGAGACCTCCGAAGCGGAGGTCGAAGACGAAGAAACCGAGGACGTCGAAACGGAACTCGTCGCTCGCGGGCACGCGGACAAAACGCCCGAACTCGACGCCGAGACCGAAGGCGCACTCAAACAGAAGAAACGCGAGGGCAAACCCGCGTTCAAGCGCCAGGACTACCACATGAAAAAACGGACGCCCGAATCGTGGCGTCGACCCCGTGGTGGACTCTCGAAACAGCGCCGTGGCTTCAAAAGCCGTGGCCCGAAAGTCGCCCCCGGTTTCAAGTCGCCGAAGGCCGCCCGTGGCCTTCACCCAAGCGGCTTCGAGGAAGTCCGCGTGCACAACGCCGGTGACCTCGACGACATCGATGGCGACACCCAAGCGGTACGGATCGCCAGCAAAGTCGGCGGCCGCAAACGCGAACGGATCGAGGAGATCTGTGAAGACGAGGAGATTCGCGTGTTGAACCCAACCTACATCGAAGTGGAGGTAGACGACGATGAGTGATCTCGGTTCACAGAAACGACTCGCAGCCGACGTGCTCGATGTCGGCGAGCGTCGTGTCTGGCTCGATCCCGACGAACAAGCAGAGATCGCCGAGGCGATCACCCGAGCGGATATTCGCGAGCTGGTCGACCAGGGCATCATCCGCGCGAAGGGCACGCAGAACAACTCCCGTGGCCGCGCCCGCGAGCGTAGCCAGAAGCGCTCGTACGGCCACAAGAAGGGCCACGGCAAGCGCAAAGGGAAAGCCGGAGCCCGCGAGTCGCGGAAAGACGGCTGGGTGTCGCGAATTCGCGCCCAGCGCAAGCGGCTCAAAGAGCTTCGCGACGAGGGAACGATCGATCGCACGCAGTACCGCGAGCTGTACAACAAAGCCAACGGTGGCGAGTTCGACAGCGTCGACCGGCTCGAAGCGTACGCTCGAACTAACTACGACATTGAGGTGAACGCATAATGGCAACTGGACCACGATACAGAGTGCCGATGCGCCGCCGCCGTGAGGTCCGAACTGACTACCACCAAAGGTTGCGCCTCTTGAAATCAGGTAAGCCTCGTCTGGTCGCCCGGACGAGCAACAAGCACATCAGGGCGCAGCTGGTCACCCCCGGACCCGACGGCGATCTTACCCACGTTGCCGCCTCCAGCGAGGATCTGGCAGACTACGGCTGGGAAGCTCCAACCGGGAACCTTCCGAGCGCGTACCTGACGGGCTACTTGCTGGGCAGCCGCGCTGTCGAGGCCGGTCTCGAAGAGGCCGTTCTCGACATCGGGCTGAACACGGCAACACCCGGTAACAAGGTGTTTTCGGTCCAAGAAGGAGCAATCGACGCAGGCCTCGACATCCCGCACAACGACAGCGTGCTGGCCGACTGGTCGCGCAATCGCGGCGAACACATCGCCGAGTACGCCGAACAGTTGGACGAGCCGCTGTACAGCGGGGCGTTCGACGCCACTGAACTACCTGAGCACTTCGACGACGTGCTCGCAGCGATTCAGGAGGACGAATGAGCCAACGAAATAACAACGGCTGGGAGCCGCGCACGCGGCTCGGCCGACAGGTGCAAAGCGGCGATATCTCGACGATGGAACAGGCACTCGCCTCCGGGCTTCCGCTCAAGGAACCCGAGATCGTCGACCAGCTCCTGCCGGGGCTGGAAGACGAGGTTCTCGACATCAACATGGTCCAGCGGATGACCGACTCGGGTCGCCGAGTCAAGTTCCGCTGTGTCTGTGCGGTCGGTAACCGCGACGGCTACCTCGGCTACGCCCAGGCGCGTGACGACCAGGTCGGCGGCGCGATCCAGAAGGCCATCGACGTTGCAAAACTCAACATCATCAAGGTCGACCGCGGGTCGGGCTCGTGGGAGGACTCCGCCGGTGGCGTCAACTCACTGACTCGAACCGCCGAAGGCAAGGCCGGCTCGGTCACCGTTCGTATCATGCCAGCCCCACAGGGACTGGGCCTTGCGGCGGCCGAGACTGTTCGCAACATCCTCGAACTCGCCGGTATCCAGGACGCCTGGACGAAGTCCGACGGCAACACGCGGACGACGGTCAACCTCGCGAAAGCGACCTACAACGCTCTGGAGAACGCCGCCCAGTCGCGGACACCCCAGCGCGCCAAAGCCGTCCAGCGGGAGGCGAACGAATAATGCAGGCTCTCGTTCAACTCCGCGGCGAGGTCAACATGTCTCAGGACGTCCGTGACACGCTGAAGATGCTGAATCTTCACAGCGTCAACCACGTCACGTTCGTCCCTGAGACCGACACCTACCGCGGCATGATCACGAAGGTCAACGACTACGTTGCCTTCGGCGAGCCGACTGCCGATGTCGTGGCAACCCTCATCCGTCGACGCGGCGAAGCCGACGAAGGCGACGCCGACGTCGACGACGAGTGGGTCGCCGACAACACCGACTACGACGATGTCGCCTCGCTCGCCGAGGCGCTCGTCGACGAGGAGACGACCCTGCGCGAGCAGGGCCTGTCGCCGGTTATTCGGCTCCACCCACCACGCGGTGGCCACGACGGAATCAAACACCCGGTCGTCGAGGGTGGCCAGCTGGGCCGCCACGGAACCGAGGATATCGACGGCCTCCTGGAGGCGATGCGATAATGGGATCCAAGAAACGCAGACAGCGCGGCTCTCGAACCCACGGCGGCGGCACCCACAAGAACCGGCGCGGTGCCGGACACCGTGGTGGCCGTGGCCGCGCGGGCCGCGACAAACACGAGTTCCACAACTACGAACCGCTCGGCAAACACGGCTTTACGCGTCCCGACTCGCTCAAAGATTCGATCGAAGAGATCCGAATCCAGCAGCTCGACGAGGACGTCGCACTGTACGCCGCCGAAGGTGTCGCCGACGAAGATGGCGATGGCTACGTTATCGACGCACGCGACGTGGTCGACGGCGGTCACGACGTCGACGTGGTGAAAGTGCTCGGCGGCGGACAGGTCAGAAACGAGCTCGTCATCACCGCAGACGCCTTTACCGCTGGCGCGGTTGAGGGTATCGAATCCGCAGGCGGCGAGGCCGTGCTCACCGAGCGCGCCGAGCAGGCCGAAGCGGAAGACGTAAACGAAGACAGTTCAGACGAATCATAACATGAGTTGGAAGGAGGCCGCCGAACCGGTGCTGACGCGGATGCCCGTAGTCGCTCGGCCAGAGCGGCACGTTCCGTTCAAGCGGAAGTTGATGTGGACTGCCGGAGTTCTCGTCGTCTACTTCTTCTTGACGAACATCGCACTATTCGGCCTCGATCCGGGCGGAAGCGACATCTTTGGCCAGTTCCGGTCGATCATCGCGGGTGGGCAGGGTTCAGTCCTGCAGGTCGGGATCGGTCCGATCGTCACCGCATCGATCGTGCTGCAGCTGCTCGGTGGTGCGAACCTGCTGGGGTTGGATACCAACAACGATCCGCGTGATCAGGTGCTCTACCAGGGGCTCCAGAAACTGCTGGTCGTCATCGTTACGGCTGCAACCGCAGCCCCGATGGTGTTTTCGGGTTCGTTCCTGCCAGCGAATGGTGAACTCGGCCAGCTGCTGGGAATCGGTCTCACTGGCATCCAGCTTGTGATCTTCGCCCAGGTGTTCGTCGGCGGCATCCTGATCCTGTTCATGGACGAAATCGTGAGCAAGTGGGGTGTCGGATCCGGGGTGGGGCTGTTCATTATCGCTGGCGTGAGCCAACAGCTCATCGGTGGGATGTTCAGCTTCTCGGCGATCGGAACCCGTGGACTACTCGCCCAATGGTATGGGATCTTCTTCGGGGAAGGAATCAGCGAGCCCGTCTTTACCGCTGGCTGGTTCGAATCGATCCTGATCACCCAGGGGGATTTGCTCGGCTTGCTGACGACCATCCTCATCTTCGTGGTGGTTGTCTACGCCGAGTCGGTTCGCGTCGAGATTCCGCTCAGCCACTCGCGCGTTCGGGGCGCTCGTGGACGCTTCCCGGTGAAGCTCATCTACGCGAGCGTTCTGCCACTGATCTTGGTCCGTGCGCTACAGGCGAACATTCAGTTCATTGGCCAGATCATCTACAGCCAGATCGGCGACTCTGTGTTCGGTTCCTATAGTGACGGCCAGGCCGTCGACGGGCTGTTCTACTATCTCGCACCGATCCAGTCGCGCGAACAGTGGATGTGGTTCCTCGGGTCGGCCAGCGGTGAACCCTGGCAGATCGCGATCCGGGTCGGCATCGATCTGACGTTCATGATCGTCGGTGGCGCGATCTTTGCGGTGTTCTGGGTCGAAACCACCGGTATGGGCCCAGAGTCGACGGCCAAACAGATCCAGAGCTCGGGGATGCAGATTCCCGGCTTCCGCCGGAACCCACAGGTCGTCGAAAAGGTCATGGAGCGCTACATCCCGCAGGTGACCGTTATCGGCGGCGCGCTTGTAGGGCTGTTGGCCGTGATGGCGGGTATGCTCGGTACCATCGGCAACGTCGATGGAACCGGGCTGCTGCTCACCGTCTCGATCACCTACAAGCTGTACGAGGAGATCGCCGAAGAACAGATGATGGAGATGCATCCGATGATGCGCCAGATGTTTGGCCGAGAGTAAGAACAGTTCTAGAACGTAAACGAGCGTTTTGAGCGTTCTCACACACTTTTTATCGAATCCGTATCAAGAACCTGGCCAGCTGCGGTGAAACGGTTCTTGACGTATGTGTACTTTTAATACCTACTGTATAGGCTAGGTAGTTGGATAGCAGGTTTCTAATCGCAAGACAGCGTAGGGGTAGCTCAAAATTGTCATTTTGGAATGATGGACGTACGTCGACTAATATTTTCTAAGGCGAGTTTCTATTGACCAATCGTAAATTTAGCCGGTATAAATACACGCTCAATATAGTGATATAAAAATAGAATCTAGTTATATATGATATCAGACACAAAATTCGACGATAGAGCGTCATAGACGGTCGTTTTTGAATGAAGGAACTGCTATCCAACTACAGGCTAGTGATTAGTAGCAAAGCTGCAGTTATGAGGGAGTCGTCTTGGGAATTCCCGCAATCTGTTTCACTCGACGCTTGGACTGTGTCCGTGTTATTTCTTAAATAAAGATACTAAAGAGCACATGAACTCAGAACAGATTGTCCGATAGATCTCCGAAGATATTCTCCAACCGACGGACAGCATCCGGAGCGATTCGCTGCGATGCCATGGGCTCGATAATCCGGGATGCGAATACAGCTGCAGCAAGTTCTTCATCGCTTCCTTTTCGGTAGTCGACGAAGGGACCATCCGTTTCGATCATCGGGCCATGGAGTCGCTCTGAGAGTCTCTTGGCCTGCTGTTTTTCTTCTCTTCCATCGTTTTGAAGAGCCGAGGGCTCTGCTCAATACCACTATCTGGACTCCATGCATCATAAAATGCGTGTCCCAATTCGTGAGCAAGCACTACTCCTGTTCGGAATCCTGGAAAATCGTCTGAATCTGTACCGATCTCAATCAAGTCGATCCCACGCCAGTGCTTCCCACGTACAGTCTCAGTCGATCACATCGGGTTAGATGGAGTGTCTGTTTGGACATGGTGTGAAAGAACTCCAAACAGACAACCAGATCGAAGAAGAGCATCTGCTTAATTTTGTCGTCAACACTCTTGACGAGGAACTCCCGATAGAACTCGCAGACGGTGTAAAGGTCTCATCAGAGGAGCTCTATAAGGTCCTCGCTGGCGCCAGCGCCAGCGGGACCTCGGTCAATCACATCTGCGAGACGACCGAAGACTCTCCACACGCCAATACCGTCCGTGGACACCTTACCGATCAGTTTGACCTCGATACATTATCAAACGCAACATCACGATTGATTCTATCAACAAAACCTTCCTCAGTAGCCAACTTAGCGATCCGATCCGCTCGACGACGTTGTTCATCAATCGGAATCGTATCTACAAACGGGAAATCAACTCCTATCATATCTTCCCGCCACTCAGAGACAATTCTAGTGACCGGCTCGTTTGATTCTTCGTCTCGTTTACGCTCCGACTGTTCGCGTTCGTTATGGAGTTGTCGAGCTTGTTCTAACGACTCGCCTCCCCCTCTGAGGGTGAACGGAGTATCATCCTCTCCGAGGCGGACAAAGCCATCATCTAGTTCCTGGATACGATCATCTATTCGATCTGCAAGTGCTGGTGACGGAAAGCGACTCATTCGATGTATCCTCGCATCTTATGACAGGGGTGTAATGTCGTTTGAATCACTCACGCTGTTACTGACTCCTGCATCACTGAAGAAGTCTGGATAAACTTCAGAGAGTTCTTCGGCATCAACGCGGACGAACTGAACTAAATTCTCTGCGGCGATGAGCTTCTCCCTGGCCCGCTGGAGATGAGTATCGACAGTACTTGGGGAAATATTCAGGATTGTGGCCGTTTCATCCCTGCTGAACTCTGCTTTCTCTCGCAATGCGTACACGTGTGCTTGTTTGTGGCTAAGCGGAGTCAGATCGCCGAAGTGCCATGCCTGTAGGAGTGCCTTCCCGACGGATGACAGCTCCGTCTCTGCGTTAGTAGTGCTAAACTCCCGAACGCAGGCGGACATTAACCGACTTTCACACTCAATCGTGTATTCTGGTATGAATTCTCGATTCTCATATCGGCCGATTAGGATGCTTCCTCGACCGTGGATGTAGTAGGCAGCCAACCCGGTGAACTCATTGTTGCCGACAACGCGTCCAACAAGAACTGCACTCTGGTCTGGAAGCCGTCGAGGGAGCCCGTCAAATTCGGTTTCTTCAGAGACAGTTGGCTGGTGAGACATCTTCTTACTACAAATTTGTAGCAAGATAACAAAAATCTATCGCCATTTAAATTTTCAACATTATAATTGTTTGTACCTAACCGTCAAGCCAATCATACGGATTGGCGTCGGTTTGAAGTTACTGAAAACTACTTCCTAATTTCAATATTGCAGTCGAAGGAACTACGATCTGATCGTTCTCGCGGCATATAAAAATAATATGGCTCTTGCCTAATCCTACTTCCGCGGTTCAGCCTGAACGAGTAGCACGGTTTCTTTAGAGAGCGGTGCAGTCTCCCGGTTTCCATCGACAAACCAGGGAGATGTTACCGAGTGGACTCACTTCATCGTAAAGCCAGTGTGGGAACCTACCTTTGTTGAAACGCCACTGACGCCACGGAGAGACCTTCTCTCTGTAACAGGCGAAAACAAGCCCAGAACGCCGATCTGCTAAACCGCGGAAGTAGGACTAACTGAGCGAAACAAAGATCAGGTTAACGATATTGGTACTGGTTGACGTGCATGATGCACTACGCGTATGTTGCACATGGTCGACACCAGCTATTGGTCAATATGATCAACAGCATAAGAACTCACCCGCGGTTATTTTCTAATTAAGCAGAATTTTAAAATGGTCTTTAACTAGACAGTACGGGTGTACGAGTCATGAAAACTAACTTTCTGGCTGTACACTAAGATTTTGAAGTGTAGGTACACCTGTACACAGCACCGTACACATGGCCCAAAATGCTCTTTGGAAGAGGCTGTACGGTCTACTGTACGATACACATTATATGGGGTACAGTTGGGGTCAGAGTCTTTCGCTCAGGCGTCGCTATGAACTGTAAAATCTATTATGTTATTTTCGTCAACGAAATTGAGTGCATCAAGGACATTTCCTCTGAGGAGGCTCGGGATCGTTGTGATCGCATCCTTTGAGTGATAATCAAACGAACCCTCTCTAGATCTCTGCAATCTCGCATTTACTCGTTTCGGTGACCAGTTGTTTGGTTCTCCACCAAACATACCATTATCAAGTTGGAAAATACCGTGTCGTACGAAGTGATTGAGGAACTGGACCATTGACCGGCGATTCTCTACAACCCAGATGGTGAACACATTTGTGTCTCGCCACGCATTGAATTTCGACTCCCAACTCTTTCTATTATTGTGACTTGAGAGGACTTCGACTCTGGCAATGAGATCACCGTTTGGATGGACCAACCAGAGATCTGGACGATTCTCTTCGTTTGATTTTGGATAGACATAGACGCCACCAACCTGATCAAGTTGGTAAAAGTGCTTTTTCGCCACTAAAACACCTTTTCGGTGTTTCATGTGTTCTTTTCCATCCCGAAAAATTGGTGGACCAGTATGATGTTCTAATGTCCAATTTGGTGTAATATTATCAGTATGGTGATTGAATAGGTGTTCAATAATAGATAGGCAATTCTCGGTGGGGAGCCAATTGCATCGTCTTCCTGCAATATAGACGTCATCACCCCGTGTTTCTGTTTTAAACAACCCCCTATTAATCATCTGCTGATGAGTTTGTTCGAAACCCTTGAAATATATGTTAGCAATCTGAGCTAATTCAACCAGAGATGGTTCTGGATCGGAACCAATATGATACCTATTATTACTATTCTTCATTGTCCGTCCAGCAAACCATCCTGTGACGAGATACAAGATGTATATCTGTTTGACGTTTAGTCCAACTTGTTTAGCTTTCTTTTTAACAAGCTCGCTGACCATATGTAGATCAATACATACATAACTTAAATCTACGGAAATTACCGACGCCATTTAAACCTACGATGGTGGTTATTTTCAATGGCTCTTACCGAAGACAGTGAAATAGCGGTATCTGTCTCGCAATTGGGTGATCGAGCTGTGCAAGATACAGAGCCTATTGTTTGCAGTCAGAAACTATTGGTTTCACACCATTATGGATGAATCACCCAGTCAGTAAAGTTGTGAATTGAGTGGTTAGGCACCAACTAGTGCACCTTCAATCGTGATTTGTTGGGTATAGCTGCCGTAGTTTGATGCGAGCATCGTCGGTCGTAAACTGCCAGTTGATCTCCGTCCTATTTTGGTTGCGAGTACGTTCCCACGCAGCGACCT